>DASWOE010000242.1:0-14149 GCA_036398875.1 Rhizomicrobium sp. | reverse complement strand
TTTCTGCGCACTCCGCCTTGGCCGGGAACCCCACATGCGTCAGTTCGCGTTCAAACCGACCGCTGACGCGCAAAGGATGGCGTCGAAGAAGCCGCCTGCGGCGAGCCGGTCGGTGCCCGGCGGCAGCAACCAGGCGGCTATGCGCCAGCCACTGACCATCGGTCCCGCGAACGATGCGTTCGAGCGTCAGGCGGACGAGGTCGCCGTCAATGTTGTCGGCATGTCCGCCACCGACCCGCTGGTCGCCGTGCCCCCGATCGGTGCGCCGCCTGCCGTGCAGGCCAAGTCCGACGGAACCTGCCCGGCCTCCGCGCCGCCCATCGTCCACGCCGTGCTCGGCTCTCCGGGCCGGCCGCTCGATGGGGCCATGCGAGCCTATTTCGAACCGCGGTTCGGCCGCGATTTCGGCAACGTCCGCGTGCATGCGGATTCGAAAGCTGCACAATCCGCGGCCGCGATCGGCGCGGCCGCTTACACCGTCGGAAACGACGTCGTGTTCGGCGCCGGGCAGGCCTCGGGCGCGGCGAGCCGCCGCCTGATGGCACACGAGCTGGCGCATGTGCGCCAGCAGGCGTCGGGCTCGGCGCGCGGCGCCGGCGCGAAGGTCGTCCAGCGCAGCAGGTTGCCGACGCATTTCGGCGAATTCGAGGACTTCAAATACGGAGACCTGACCAACGGCACCGGGGCAAGCATTGGCGTGGAGATGTATATGAAGTTCCACCCGAACTCCGAGGTTCGGGCCGATCTGATCGCGATGACTCAATCCGCCCATGGCCAGGTCAACGGCACGCCCGCCAATCAAGGCCTTTACGGTCAGCACAGCGCGTCGCACGGCGCCGGCACCGGCTCTTTCATCGATGTGCTGGAGGGGTATGCAAGCCCCTTATATGCGACGACGCAAACCGTGGCGCCGGGCGGCAGCGCGGCAAATATGGCCGACTACCAGACCGCGGGCATCTCGGCGCTCACGACGGCGCAGCAGACCGCAAGAACGGCCGCAACGGGCGTGAGCGGGGTGGGTTTCAGCGGGTTCGGCCAGCACGGCTTCCGGAAGGTGGTTGCCGGCGCCTTCGTGACCCAGCCGGCCGAGATGTACGATTCGCCCCAATTGGGTGCGGCTGGCGCAAACTCGGAGCAGATATTCGAGACGACGGCTCTGGCCATCGCCGGTCCGCAAAACGGAACCTATTACGGCTCGGTCGAATGGGGCTGGCGCAAGGACGCCCACGGAACATTCAGCCGCTTGCCGTTCCGCGTCGTTTCGCAGGGCGTGCCGAGCGCCACCTTCCTGACAGCGGCGAATATCTGGAATCCGTCGAAGGCGTCGTTCGGCTATATCGCGACGGTCGCGACCAACCTCCTGGATGCCGCTTTGCAGACCGTCGCCGCGGTTCCCATCGACTCGGAACTGGTGCCCACCGGCCGACAGGCATCCGGGGGCGGCCACACCTATTTTGAGGTCACATATGGCGGCCACACCGGCTTTGTGATCAACACCGCGGTTCGGGCCGCTGCCATAGGCGCAGAGACCGTGGACCTGCCCGTCCCGCTGATCCACCAGGTGTCCAATCCAGCCGGAACCACGATGATACGCAGCGGATTGTCGCTCGGTTCGTCTTCCGCGCCCACGCTGGCTCCCGCGACGCTTGCATTGCCTGCCGGCACCCGCGTGCGGACGACGCGCTGCATGGCGCCGACGGCCATCCTGCCGAACCATTACGAGGGCGACGTCGTCGATGGTCCGCAGACGGGAGTCCATGGCTTCTTCTTCGTGCCGGACCTGACCGCCGAGGCGCTGGGGACCCATTGAGCGCCGCCGCGATCCCTGCCGCAGGCCCGGCCGCAGCGGCGGCGCAAGCCGCCGGGACGGCCAACCGATGACGGATGACACGAACCGCCTGGCGAAAACCTTGTCGGATCGCGGCTACGCGGCGCTTCTGGGACAACATCCGGATGGGGCGCTGGTGGAAGCCATCAAGGCCGAACCCGATATCGCCGCGCGACTTGCGGACATCGTCAACGACCGCGCCATCGCATGGCAGGCGCGCTTCATCGCGTCCGAATTCCTGTTCCGATACGTCGACATGGTTCTTCAGAACGGTTGCGACCGCGCCGGCCTGCAGGACAGCTATTTCCAGGCGCTACGGCACAACTACACGGGCAACGGCGTCGATTGGGGCTTCGGAACCGGTCCCGACGATATCGGGATTCTGGGTCGCATGGTGATCGGCTGGGGCAAGGATAGCGCGGCGTTCGCGCCCGGCCTGGACGACGAGGGACATTTGACCATGAACTTCCCGTCGAGGACGCCGCTCCATTTCCGTCCGCCATATCGGGTCAAGGATTTCGCGGCGCTGATCCTCGCCAAGGCGCGCGGCGCGGCAATCGACCTTGCGGGCTCGCCCGAGGATCGAGACCGCGCCATCGCGGGGCTGAAGAAAGCGCTCGCGGCGAACGGCTAGTGTCCGCACTCCTCGGTGTCATCCGCCGCGAATGCGGCTATGGCGCCGCGGACCTGGCCACATAGATCTCCCCGCCGCCCTGCTTGAACTCCTGCGCCTTCTTCGCCATCGCGGCGCGGATTTCGGCGGTCGACAGCGAGTCGTTCGTGCCGCGCGCCGCGTCACGGACTTCCTGGCTGATCTTCATCGAGCAGAACTTGGGCCCGCACATCGAGCAGAAATGCGCCACCTTGGCGCCGTCGGCCGGCAGCGTCTCGTCGTGATAGGCCTGCGCCGTCTCCGGATCGAGCGCCAGCGCGAACTGGTCGCGCCAGCGGAACTCGAAGCGCGCCTTGCTCATCGCGTCGTCCCAGAGCCGCGCCGCGGGATGGCCCTTGGCGAGGTCGGCGGCATGCGCCGCGATCCGGTAGGCGATCACGCCCGCCTTCACGTCGTCGCGGTCGGGCAGGCCCAGATGCTCCTTCGGGGTCACGTAGCAGAGCATGGCGCAGCCGAACCAGCCGATCATCGCCGCACCGATGGCCGAGGTGATGTGGTCGTAGCCGGGCGCCACGTCCGTGGTCAGCGGCCCCAGCGTGTAGAACGGCGCCTCGTCGCAGGCGGCGAGCTGGCGGTCCATGTTCTCCTTGATCTTGTGCATCGGCACATGGCCGGGGCCTTCGATCATCACCTGCACGTCGTGGCGCTGTGCGATCTTGTTGAGCTCGCCCAGCGTGTCGAGCTCGGCGAATTGCGCCGCGTCGTTGGCATCGGCGATGGAACCGGGACGCAGCCCGTCGCCGAGGCTGAACGACACGTCGTATTGCTTGAGAAGCTCGCAGATCTCTTCGAAGTGCGTGTAGAGGAAATTCTCCTTGTGATGCGCCAGGCACCACTTTGCCAGGATCGAGCCGCCGCGGCTGACGATGCCGGTGACGCGGTCCGCCGTCAGCGGGATATGCGCCAGGCGCACGCCGGCATGGACGGTGAAATAATCGACGCCCTGCTCGCACTGCTCGACCAGCGTGTCGCGGTAGATCTCCCAGGTCAGGTCCTCGGCGACGCCGCCGACCTTCTCCAGCGCCTGGTAGATCGGCACCGTCCCGATCGGCACCGGGCTGTTGCGGATGATCCATTCGCGGATGGTGTGGATGTGCCGGCCGGTGGACAGGTCCATCACCGTGTCGGCGCCCCAGCGGATCGACCACACCATCTTCTCGATCTCCTCGGCGACCGAGGAGGTGACGATGGAGTTGCCGATATTGGCGTTGACCTTGGTGAGGAAGTTGCGGCCGATGATCATCGGCTCGGTCTCGGGATGGTTGATGTTGACCGGAATGATCGCCCGGCCGCGCGCGACCTCGTCGCGGACGAACTCCGGCGTGATCTCGCCCGGGATCGCCGCGCCGAACGAATTGCCGTCGCGCTTGGGCGAGCGGCCGAGATTCTCGCGGGCGGCGATGAATTTCATCTCCTCCGTGATCAGGCCCTGGCGCGCGTAGTGGAGCTGGCTGACATTGCGGCCGGCCTTCGCCCGCAGCGGCCTGCGTCCGGCGCGGTCGAATTGCGGGACGGAGAGCAGCTCGCCGCGCTTGAGGCCGTCGTCCTCGGGCTTGCGGGCGCGGCCGTCATATTCCTCGACGTCGCCGCGGGCGAGGATCCAGGCGCGGCGGGCGGCGCCGAGCCCCTTGTCGATGTCGATCGCGGCGGTTTCATCCGTATACGGACCGGATGTGTCGTAGAGGCGCACCGGCGCCTCGCCGCCGCTGAGCCCGATTTCGCGGAACGGGACGCCGCCGACATGGACCTTTTTCGAGCCGGGCAAGGCGCCGCGGGTGACGGCCACGGATCTGGGATTCAAGACGGGCTTGTTCATTCGACCTCTCCCTACGCCGGTACAAGCCGGATCAGGTTCGAAGGGATTCGCGGGATTGCGATCTCAGCCCTTGCGGGCACCCCCGGGATGCGCGGATGATGATACCAACAAGGCGCCGTTTCAAGCGCGAACCTCCCAACGGGAAACCCATGTCCACCACCATCCGCCGCGCGACGCCCGCCGATGCCGAAGAGGCCGCCGCCGCCTTCACCGCGTCCTTCGCCGGCATGACCTTCGTGCCCAAGCTCCACAGCGCCGACGAGGACCGCGACTTCGTGCGGGGACTGATCGACGCCAAGGAGGTCTGGGTCGCGGAGCGCAACGGCCATGTCGTGGGCTTGGCCTGTGTCGATGGCGGCTGGCTGGAGCAGCTCTATGTCCATCCCTCGCGCCAAAATACGGGGACGGGCAGCAAGCTGTTCGAACGGTTGACCCACGAACATCCCAACGGCTTCCAATTCTGGACCTTCCAGGCCAATGCCGGGGCGCGGCGGTTCTACGAGCGCCATGGTTGCGCCCTGGTCCGGCTGACCGACGGCGCCGGCAATGAAGAGAAGACGCCGGACGCGCTTTACGTCTGGCCGGCGCCTTAGGAGCGGACGATGCCCAGCCTTCTCTCGCGCCTGAGCGGACGCCAGCGCGCGCTGATCGGCGTCGCCGTCTTCGCGGGGGCCTGCGGCGCGGCTGCGATCGGGGCGCTCGCCATCGGCAGCCTCGCCGTCGGAGCGCTGGCGGTGGGCCGCGCCCGGATCGGAAGGCTGGAGATCGGCGAGCTCGTCGTCGGACGCATCACCGTCCAGCCGGACGGAGCAGGCGCTCGAACTCGATCTCATGGCGCAGGGCGACGCCCTCGGCGCCGCGCAGCGGAATCTCCGGCTTGAGCTTGCGGGCGGCAGCGATGGCGTCGCGGTGCAGCGCCGCCATGTCCCAGCCGCGTTTCTGATAGAAGCGGATGGCGCGGAAATTGTCGTTGGTCGTGACGAGCCAAAGCCGGCGCACGCCCTCGCCGCGGCCGAAGGCAACCGCCGCGTCCAGCAGCGCGGTGCCGACGCCCCTGTTCTCCTCGACGCTGTCGAGCGTGACGACCTCGATCTCGTCGTCGCCGCGCGCAAAGGTCAGCGCGCCGACGAGCCCGTCCCGTTCCGCCGCGACGAAACCCGGCAGCGTCCGCGCGTCGTGCAGGCGGCCATGCGATGCGATCAGGGGCGAGCCCCAGCGCTCGGCCCAGATGCCGGCGAGGCGCGCGGCGTCCGGCGGCGCCATTGCGCGGACGATCACGCCCGGCCCTTCAGGAACCGGATCAGCGCGGCGAAATAGGCGTCCTGGTCGTCCCACATGCACAGATGGCTGCCCTTGGCGCTGATGAAGGTGCGCGCGTGCGGGATGAGCCGGCCCTCGCGGCGGATCTGGTCCGGGTCCATCTCGTCATAGCGCGCGCCCATCACGAGCGTGGGCGTCCCGATCTTCGGCAGGTCGGCCCAGCGATCCCAGTTCCGCAGCGTGCCGGTGATGACGAATTCGTTCGGCCCCTGCAGCAGGTTGTAGATGTGCTGGTTCGCCTTGGCGAAGGCGCGGGCGACGGGCTCGGGCAGGTCTTTCAGCCGCAGCACGTGCTCGGCATAGATACGGCTCATCACCGCCTGATAGGCGGGGGCGTCGGTCTTGTGCAGGGCCTCGTATTTCGTCAGCGTCGCCTGGTCGGCGGCCGGCAAAGCGCCGCGGATCCTGCGCGCATAGCGGACATATTCGGGAACGCTCGCCGTCATGTCGGAGATCACCAGCCGCGACAGATGCCGCTGGTATTTCAGGGCGTATTCGATGGCGAGGATGCCGCCCCAGGAATGGCCATAGAGAATGAAATTCTCGAGGCCGAGCGCGCGGCGCACCGCCTCCACCTCCTCGACATAGCGCGCGACGGTCCACAGCGCGTCGTCGTTCGGATGATCGGAATTGCCGCAACCGAGCTGGTCGTAATAATAGAAGCCGAGACCGGCCGGCGGCAGGAAATCCCCGAAGCACTCGAAATAGTCGTGGCTGAAACCCGGACCGCCATGCAGCAGAAGGATGTTGGCGGGCTTCGGCCCCACCTCCTTCGTCCACACTCGGCCGCCCGGCACCGGGATCATCCGCACCCCGCCGGCCTTGACCGCGGCACGCGCCGGCGCCGCCAGCGCGAACGCAGCGGCGCCTTTCAACACATCGCGTCGCTTCATGTCCCCTCCCCTCGGCGAGTCAGCTCGCGGCGAAATTCCTGAATTCGGCGATCACGGACCTGACCGCCGCGGCGACGATTTTCCCGCCCGCCTCGACGGTCGCCTGGCTGGGATCGGAGCCGATGCGCCCGTCGGGAAAGCGGCGGCGGTAATCCTGCGCATCGTAGATCGGGCCGTTGGGCGCGATCTTGGGGCTCATGGCGACGCGCTTGATCGCCTCGGGATAGCCGAAATAGGTGACCGAGACTTCCGACGGCGTGGCGTGGCTGCCCTCGCCCACGGGAAAAAGCTGGCGGCAGACATCCATCACGCCGCCGAGCTCCCACCAATTGCGCAGCATGCAGCGCAGCGGCGGCCGGTTCGAATGCGGATCGCCGAAGGTGATGCCGTGATACATCTCGGAGAAGGCGGCGGTGATGGTGGCGATGTTGCCGCCATGGCCGTTCAGCCAATAGATGCGCTCGAAGCCGTGGCGCGTCAGCGACTGCGCCCAGTCGGTCATCGCCGCGATCATGGTGGAGGGGCGCAGGGTGATGGTGCCGGGGAACGCCATGTGATGCTGCGCCTGGCCGACATTGAAGGTCGGGCCGACCAGGATGCCGGCCTCGTCGCCGGCGCGCCGGGCGATGATCTCGGGGCAGAGCGCATCGGTGCCGAGCAGACCGTTCGGCCCATGCTGCTCGGTCGAGCCGATGGGGATCAGGATCGCCTTGGACCTGGCGAGATAGGCCTCGATCTCGGGCCAAGCGGAGAGGTGGAGCTGCATTCAATCGCTTTCGAGCATTTTCGAGAGCTTGTCCACCGCCTTCTTCCAGGCCGCGCGCTCCTTTTCCACCGCCTCGGTCCCGGAAAGCCTGCCGATGTCGAAGGCGACCTGGGCCTTGTCCTCGCCCTTCGCGGTGAAGCCGATCGCAATGCGCGCGTCCTTCTTCCATCTGGCGCGCAGATATTTGTTTTCGGTTCGCGAGGTCTCCGCGAAGGCGCCTATGGGCATCCATTGGGCCCAGCGCGCGGTGTCCGTGACGGCCGCGTGCAGCCTCGATAGCGGCACGGGAAACAACCGGGTGACGCCGACCGAGAACTCGCCGTCGCATTTCTGGTTGGCGGCGCGGAGGCCGCGGGCGCGCTCATAGGACACCGCGATCATCTGGCCCCACCACGGACCCGGCTTGAATGTCCGGTCGAGCAGCGCGGTGATGCCCTTGTGATCCAGCTTGGCCGCGCCCGCCTTGTCCAGTCGCGCGAACCAGACCTCCCAGCCATGGCCGGTCTTCGCCGCGATGCCCGCGTCGGTCATGATCGGCTTCGCCGTCCTTGGCGAAGCTTGCCCCTTTGCCGCCATGGCCTAATCTCTCCCAGCCGCCCTCCCACAATACGCAATTTCGAGGATTTCTCCCATGCCCGGCCCCCTGCACGGCGTCACGGTCATCGACCTGACGAGCTTCATCTTCGGCCCTTATGCCACCCAGACGCTGGGCGATCTGGGCGCCGAGGTGATCAAGATCGAGGCGCCGGGCGGCGACAAGCAGCGCTATGGCTTCAAGCAGAACACCGCCAAGGACATGAGCTCGACCTTCCTGATGCTGAACCGCAACAAGCGGTCGGTGACGCTGGACCTGAAGCTGGAGGCGGACCGGGAGAAGCTGCGCGCCCTGCTGCCGACGGCGCAGGTCTTCATCCACAATGTGCGCACCTCCGCCATGGACCAGCTCGGCTTCGGCTACGACCAGGTGCATGCGGTGAACCCCTCGATGGTCTATGTCCATTGCGTCGGCTACGGCTCGGAAGGGCCCTATGGCGGCCGCCAGGCGTTCGACGACCTGGTGCAGGCGGCGTCGGGCGGCGCCGACATGCTGCTCGACGCGAATGGCGAGAGCACGATGCGGATGTTCCCGTCCTATGTCGCCGACAAGGTCAGCGGCCTGCACGCGCTCTATGCGACGCTGGCGGCCCTGTTCCACCGCGAGCGCAGCGGCGAGGGCCAGTTCGTCGAGGTGCCGATGCTGGAAAGCTATACGAGCTTCCTGATGGTGGAGCACCTCTACGGCGCGGCTTTCGAGCCGGTCGCCGGCCATGTCGGCTCGACCCCGGCGCTCTCGCCCGATCGCGCCTGTTTCAGGACCAGGGACGGCTACATCGCCACCATGCCGTCGGGCCGCGAGGGCGCCGACACGTTCCTGAAGCTGGGCGGCATCGCCGACTTCTACAACGGCGAGGACTTCGTCGCGGCGAAGACGGCCAAGGAGAAAGTCGCGCTCTACAACAAGGCGATGCGCGAGGCGGCGCTGGCCCACACGACCGAGGAATGGATGGAGCTGGGCGAGCGGCACCGCATTCCGGTCATGCGCGCGAACACGATGGACGGCGTGCTGGACGACCCGCATCTGAAAGCCGTCGGCTTCTTCGAGGTCCTGCCGCACGAAACCGAAGGGGCGTGGCGCTCGATGAAGCCGCCGGTGAAATTCTCCAAGACGCCGGCGGGCGTGCGGCGCAACCCGGAAAAGCCGGGCGCAAGCACGGACGCGGTGCTGGGAGGGCTCGGCAGGGCGGCGACGAAATAGAGCTCGTTCGTTGCGCCGCCGACTCGATTGTGTACAATGTGCACAATCGAATAGGAGGTACACAATGGCCGCCGCCAAATCCGTCACGGTCACCGCCCGGATCCCCGCCACGCTGGCCAGGAGGCTCGAGGCCTATGCCAAGGCTGCGAAACGGACCCGCTCCTGGGTGATCGAAGACATACTCGACCGCCATATCGACAACGAGATGGCGATCGTCGCGGCCGTGAACGAAGGCATCCGCGAACTCGACGCGGGTCTCGGCGTGCCGCATGAGGAAGTCTTCCGCAAGCTCCGGGAGAAGTCGGCGGCGCGGCGCAAGGCGCTGGCCAAGAAAGCCGCATGAAAGTCGTCTGGTCCCCACGCGCCGAAAGGGACCTGGACGACATCTGGGAGTATATCGCTGCCGACAACGTAGACGCCGCGGATCGGATCCTCGAACGCCTCCGGACCGTCTCCGATCTGCTCGCCGATCATCCCCATATCGGTCGGGCCGGCCGCGTCGGCGACACCAGGGAGTTCGTCGTAACGGGCACGCCTTATCTGCTGATCTATCGCGTCGGCCCGGCCCGGATCGACATCGCTTATGTTCTCCGCGGCGCGCGGAAATGGCCGCCCTGATCCGCCCTGCCTTCTTGAAGCCACCGCCCGCGCCCGCCAATATCGGCGGCAGAAAAGACCGGGAAACGCCATGACCGACACCTTGATCGCCGTTCCGAGGGAATGGAAGGAACGCGCCTATATCGACGCCGCGAAATACGACGCGATGTACGCGCGGTCGCTGTCGGACCCGGACGGATTCTGGGGCGAGCAGGCCAGGCGCATCGACTGGATCAAGCCCTTCACGAAGGTCAAGGACGTCTCGTGGAATCCCGACGATCTCCATATCAAATGGTTCGAGGACGGCACGCTGAACGTCTCGGCGAACTGCATCGACCGGCATCTGGCCACACGCGCCAGGCAGACCGCGATCATCTGGGAAGGCGACCATCCCGGCGAGTCCCAGCACATCACCTATGAAGAGCTGCACCGCGAGGTCTGCCGTTTCGCCAATGTGCTGAAGGCGAGCGGCGTCAAGAAGGGCGACCGCGTCACCATCTACCTGCCGATGATCCCGCAGACCGCCTATGCGATGCTCGCCTGCGCGCGCATCGGCGCGGTGCATTCGGTGGTGTTCGCCGGCTTCTCGCCCGACAGCCTGGCCGGGCGCATCATCGATTGCGCCAGCACGGTCGTGCTGACGGCGGACGAGGGCCTGCGCGGCGGCAAGCCGGTGCCGCTCAAGAAGAATACCGACGAGGCGCTGGAGAAGTGCCCGGATGTGACCGCGGTCGTCGTGGTCCGGCGCACCGGCGGCCAGATCGCGATGAAGCCGGGCCGCGACGTCTGGTATCACGAGGCGGCGGCCAAGGTGTCCGACGATTGCGCGCCGGCCGAGATGGGCGCGGAGGATCCGCTCTTCATCCTCTACACCTCCGGCTCGACCGGAAAGCCCAAGGGCGTGCTGCACACCACCGGCGGCTACGCGATGTACACGTCGTTCACGCACCAATACGTGTTCGACTATCACGACGGCGACATCTATTGGTGCACCGCCGATGTCGGCTGGGTGACCGGCCACAGCTATATCGTCTATGGCCCGCTTTCCAACGGCGCCACCACGCTGATGTTCGAGGGCGTGCCGAACTATCCGGACAGCTCGCGCTTCTGGCAGATCATCGACAAGCACCAGGTCAACATCTTCTATACGGCGCCGACCGCATTGCGTGCGCTGATGCGCGAGGGCGACGCGCCCGTGAAATCGACCAGCCGTGCCTCGCTGCGGCTGCTGGGATCGGTGGGCGAGCCGATCAATCCGGAAGCGTGGCTGTGGTACCACCGCGTGGTCGGCGACGGCCGCTGCCCGATCGTCGATACCTGGTGGCAGACCGAGACCGGCGGGATTCTGATCTCGCCCCTGCCCGGCGCGACCGACCTCAAGCCCGGCTCGGCCACCAAGCCGATGTTCGGCATCGTGCCGCAGCTCGTGGACGCGGACGGCAATGTGCTGGAGGGCGCCACCAGCGGCAATCTGTGCCTGCTGGAAAGCTGGCCGGGCCAGATGCGCACCGTCTATGGCGATCACCAGCGCTTCGTCGACACCTATTTCAAGACCTATCGCGGCAAGTATTTCACCGGCGACGGCTGCCGCCGCGACGCCGACGGCTATTACTGGATCACCGGCCGCGTCGATGACGTGATCAACGTCTCCGGCCACCGTCTGGGCACCGCCGAGGTCGAGAGCGCGCTGGTGGCGCATCACGACGTGGCGGAGGCCGCGGTCGTCGGCTATCCGCACGACATCAAGGGCCAGGGCATCTATGCCTATGTGACGCTGAAGCTGGGCGTGACGCCGAGCGAGGCGCTGAGCGCGGAGCTCAAGCAATGGGTCGGCCACGAGATCGGCCCGATCGCGCGGCCCGACGTGATCCAGTTCGCGCCCGGCCTGCCCAAGACGCGCTCGGGCAAGATCATGCGCCGCATCCTGCGCAAGATCGGCGAGGGCGATACCTCCAACCTCGGCGACACCTCGACGCTCGCCGATCCGGGCGTCGTCGCCGACCTGGTGAAGAACGCCGTAAACAGAAACTGAGACGGCGCGCACAATTCCGCGCCACAGTGATCGCTACATAAGCTTGCGTTCCACGCCGATACGGCCTGTGCGGTTTCATCGCATCGGCGCGGCCGCGAGAACGACCGGCCGCGACAAAGACGCATCGCGCAATTCACGCAGATGACATGCTGCTCGCCTACCCACCGCATCCTGCATGCCTAGGGGTTCTTCATGTCGAGCAAGATGCGTTTCCTGCCGCTTGCGGTCGCGGCCGCCGTCCTTCCGTCCTATGTGGCGGCGCAAGTGCCGGCGCCCGACCCGACCGACGGCTTCGAAGTGGTCGTCGTCACCGCGCAGAAGCGCGAGCAGAAATCGCTCGACGTGCCGATCGCGCTGACGGCCTATGGCCAGAAATTCCTCGACAGCGTCGGCGTCCAGGAATTCGACCGGCTGTCGCTCTACGTGCCCGGCTTCGAGGTCCAGAACCAGTCGGTCAACAATCCCGGCTTCGTGATGCGCGGCGTCACCTCCGATTCCGGCGAAGCGACCCAGGAGCCGCGCGTCTCGGTGTTCCAGGACGGCGTCTCGATCTCCAAGTCGCGCGGCTCCTATGTCGAATTGTTCGACGTCGATCGGATCGAGATCGCCCGCGGCCCGCAATCCACGCTCTACGGCCGCAGCGCGCTGATCGGCGCGGTGAACATCGTCGAGGCCAAGGCCGATCCCGACGCGTTCGACTGGCGCGCCGGCGGCGAGTATGGCAATGACGATTACGGCCTGGTCGAGGGCATGGTGAACATCCCCATCGACGACACGCTCGCGATCCGCGCCTCCGGCCGCTACAAGATCCGCGACGGCTACACCGACAACCTGGGCGGCGGACCCGACTTCAACGGCGTGCGCACCGGCGCCGGGCGCGTCTCGCTCGGCTGGCAGCCGAGCGCGGATTTCCGCGCCGATCTCATCGCGAACTATCAGCGCGACACGCCGAGCGACACCGGCTTCAAGTCCGGGACCTTCGTGCCGACCGATCCGGCGACCGGGGCGGTGCTCGGCAATCTCGATCACACCAGCGGCATGGCCGGCTCCGCCGCGGCGGATTTCCCGGACGGGCCGCTCGGCATCCACCGCACCGTGTGGGGCGTGACGGGCCTCATGAGCTACACCATCGACGGCAGCTACAAGCTGAACTCGATCTCGGCCTATCGCACCTTCAACAGCCTGGAAGTGTTCGACCCGGACGGCTTCTCCCTGCCGCTGCTGACCTTCGCCGAACAGGCGCGCGGCGAGCAGGCGAGCCAGGAGCTGCGCCTCAATTTCGACGATGGCGGTCCGGTGACCTGGTTCACCGGCATCGGCTATTTCCACGACAACGGCTTTCAGCGCGTGCCCGACGAGATCGACGAGAACATGGCGCTCGCCCTTCTCACCGGGCAGATCACCGCGCCCGTGCCGCAGCCCGCCGGCTTCTTCGGCTCGCCCGCCTTCACCGCCTTCTATGCGCCGGCGATGCTGCAGGGGCTTGCGGCGCATGCCGGCGTCGCGCTGCCGCTCGCGCTGGCCCAGGGCATCGCGGCCAATCTGCGTCCCAACGCGAAGGAGCAGTTCACCAATTTCGGCCTCACCAACGCCTATGACTGGTACGGCGAGGCGACCTGGCACGTCACCGACCGGCTCGAGCTGACCGGCGGGCTGCGCTACAGCACCGAGGACAAGACCAGCGCCGTCTCGGCCAGCGAACTGGCGAACGGCCGTTCGGTCCTGGGCGGCGTGATCGGCGCGCTGGGCCTTCCGGCGCCGCTGCGCAATGCCATTCTGGGCGGCCTCGCTTTGCCCGGCGCGAACAGCACCGCGGCGATCCCGGCGGCGCTGCTGCCCCAGTTCGGCATCGTCGCCCAGCCGACGGCGAACAATGGCGACCGGGTATCGACCAGGGACAATGACGGCGCCTTCACCTGGCGCGCCGTGGCGCGTTATGCGGCGGACGAGAACCTGAGCGTCTATGCCTCCTATGCCCGCGGGCGCCGGCCGGTCGATCTGGAAGCGCAGCCGCCCGCCGCGCCGTTCGGGCCCGGCGTGTTCACCGCGGTGCCATCCGAACGGGTCGATTCCTATGAGATCGGCGCCAAGGCGCTGACGCTCGACGGCGCGCTGCGCCTGGACGGCGCGGTCTATTACTACGACTACACCAACTTCCAGACCACGATCCAGCAGGGCGCGATCCTGGTCACCACCAATGCGGGCAAGGCGAATTCCTATGGCTTCGAGGGCCAGGCGGATTGGGCTCTCGCCGACTGGGCGGATTTGTTCGCGACCTATGCCTACAGCCATGCCCGTTTCGCGACCGGCCTGTTCAAGGGCAACCAGTTCCGGCTCACGCCGGATCACAAGGTCTCGCTCGGCCTGTCGCTGCGCCAGGACGCGCTCGCGGGGCACTTCACCCTGACGCCGACCTTCACCTGGCAGTC
>DASWOE010000241.1:0-6770 GCA_036398875.1 Rhizomicrobium sp. | reverse complement strand
GTCTCGCCGGTCGCGCCGGTCGCGGTCGGCGCATCGCTGATCTTCTTCTTCGTCGTCTACAATTGCCTGCTGCTCGCGTTCTTCTGGTACGGCTTCAAGATCGTGCTGAGAGGCCCGGCCGGCACGGACGCCGCGCCGCCGCACGCCGTGCGCCCCGGCCTCGACGAAGCGGTGCTGGGCGCCGGGTCGGCCAAAGGAGGTTGAGCGCCATGGACGCCACGGTGTTCTTTGCGGCCGTCACCGCCTTCGCGGTCGTGGTTTACGTGCTGGCCGACGGCTTCGACCTCGGTGTCGGGATCCTCTTCCTCCTGGCGCCGAGCGAAAGCGATCGCGACACCATGATGCAGAGCGTCGAGCCGGTCTGGGACGGCAACGAGACCTGGCTGGTGATGGGCGGCATGCTGCTCTATGTCGGTTTCCCCGCGGGCTATTACATTCTCATGCCGGCCTTCTATCTGCCGGTGATGCTGATGCTGTTCGCGCTGGTCTTTCGCGGCATCGCCTTCGCCTTCCGCTTTCAGGGCCTGCGCCTGCGCCGCGTATGGGACTTCGCCTTCGCCGGCGGTTCGCTCTGCGCGACGCTCGCCCAGGGGCTTATCCTCGGCGGCGTCATCGCCGGCGTTCCCGTCGCCGGCGATGCGTTCGCCGGCGGTCCGCTCGCCTTCCTGAATGTCGAGGGGATCCTCTGCGGCGCCGGTCTTGCCGCGGGCTATTCGCTCCTGGGTGCCGGCTGGCTGGTGTGGAAGACGGAAGGATCGGCGCAATCATTCGGCCGGACCGCCGGACGCGCCGCCTTGATCCTGACGGCGGCGGCGATGGCGGCGGTCAGCGGCTGGACCGCGCTCGCCCATGGCGACATCGCCGCGCGCTGGTTCGGCTGGCCGAACATCGCCTTTCTGGCGCCCGTTCCGCTCTTGACCGCGGGGGTGGTCGTGGCGCTGTGGCGCGCCCTGCGCGGGTCGCGGGACGCCAGACCTTTCGTGCTCGCCGTCGCGCTGTTCCTCCTGGGCTTCGCCGGCCTCGTCGTCAGCCTGTGGCCCTATGTCGTGCGTCCCGTTCTCACCATCTGGGATGCGGCGTCCGATCCGGGCACGCAGATCTTCGCCGGCATCGGCATCGCGATCATCATGCCGATCGTGCTCGCCTACCAGGCGCACGCCTATTGGGTGTTCCGCGGCAAGACATTGCCCGAGGCCGACGGCGCCTATGGCTCGACGCAGCCCTGACGCCCGCAAGCCCTGAAGGCGCTTGCCCAGCGACCCGCCATGCCGGGCGGATGAACTTGAAAACAATCCGCTCTTAGGCGGCGTTGCGGAACTGCCGTGGCGTGGTGCCGACGATGCGGCGGAAGTGTTTCGTCAGATGGCTCTGATCGCCGAAGCCGACGGTCGGCGCGATCTCGGCGATCGGCAGGTTGCTGTTCGCCAGCAGATCCTTCGCCATCTCGATGCGGCGGCGCACGATATATTGGTGCGACGCCATGCCGACCGAGGTGTGAAACGCCCGGCAGAAATGGGCATAGCTGACGCCGGCGACGGCCGCCAGGTCGGACAGCGTGATGTCGCTGACGAAATTCGACTCGATATAGTCCTTGACCATGCGCAGGCGCCTGGGCGTCAGCCCGCCGCGCGCGGTCGCGAGGGGCGCGGCGGCCTGCCGGCGCACGGCCCGGACGGCGATCTCGCAGCAGAGGCTTTCGACATAGAGCCGGCCCATCAGGCCGGGATTGTCGATCTCCATCTGGACCTCGTGCATGCGGCCCGCGATCGCGCCGTCGCCGATGTCGCGGCAATAGGCGAATGCCGGGGTTGCCGGCAAATTCTCGCCTTCGAGGACGTCATCGACCATGCGCGTGTCCAGCAGCACGACGACATGACGATATTCCTGCGGAAAGTCGGACCAGCCTTCGACCGCGTGATGCGCCGGTATCGTCATCACCTGGCCCAGCGAACAGCCGCCCAGCTGCTGCTGGCCGCCATTGCGCCGCACCGCCAGCGTCGTGTTCGCGCCCTCGATGTGCAGGGCGATGGCATGCCGGTCCGACCGATGGTTGAAATCCGTCCTTTCGCCGCGCCCGCGCCGAGCGAGCAACAGCGCCTCGCCGCCGGTCCAGGCGCGGGACTGCTTGCTGAGCAGGTCATCGGCGAACGGGCACGCTTCGTCGGCCGGGGCCATAACGTCGAACATCGGTGGCGCTTCTCCAATCTGTTGCACCGTCTCCGGCGACCGCCTGCGCGGTCTTCGGTCTGGTGCGTCGCTGCCGCTGCGCCGGCCCTTGGCGGGCCTGCGCGCCTGCAGCGTTGAAGTATTCTCAATCCTGCTTTTTTGTCTGTTCTCATCGCACGGTCGATTTCACAAAACATCTGGATCGAAGCCGGAAAGGACGTCTCCGCCGTCGTCCGGGGCCCTTCTCATGCGCGATCGCATGCAGCCACAATCAGAAGCGTGACGATCGGCGCGAGCAGGGCATAGGCGCCGGCCGGCGCGGTTGCGGCGCCGCCAAGCGCCGCGCCGAACAGAAATCCCGCCCACAGTCCGGCCAACAGAAGCGCCCGCCGCCGGTGCGTGTCCCAGGCGCCTTGGCTGTCGATAAGGGGCGCATGCCTGGCCGCGAGCGCCAGATGGGTGCCCAGCCGCCGCAACGTGCCGGTGACAAAAGTGAGATTGACGCTTTGCGCGCCGACGCCCGGTAAGGCCGTGTTCATCGCGCCCATCGCGAAGCCGATAAGGCCGACCGACGGCAACGCCGCGGAAAGTCCGGCAACGGTCAGGCCGATGACGAGCGCCATCGCGCCCGCTATCCCGGCAAGGATCGATCGCCGCGATAGCCGGCCCATCGGGTGGCCATAGAAAGCACCGGCGAACGAACCGCAGAGGAACGCCACGATCGCGGCGGCGAACAGCGGCACGGCGGCGAAGTCGCCCCGGCCGATCCCATAGCCGGCCTGCGTCGTGTTTCCGCTCATGAACGACAGATAGGTGCCATAGCGGATGAACCCATAGGCATCGACGAAGCCCGCGACGGCGGCAAGCGCCACGGCGATCCTGGCCTGACGTCGCGCAACCGATCGCGTTTGCGGTTCCATGCACCCTTCCAACAGAACCGGACGCGGCCGCCATGCGCGGCTTTGCTCCGGCCGTCTTAATATTGCATGCGCACAATATCGCGGGAACGCGATCGGCTCCGTCCTTGCCGGACGGCTGGCGCCGGCCGAAGGCTTGGAAGACCGCGGCCATCGGGGCCCCGGCGCAGCCCCCGTGACGGGAAAGCATCACCTCCGCGAAGATATTAACTCGCGTGTGAATGAACGTTGACGGGTGTGCGGTTTCCTGCCAGCTTCCGCCAACGTGCCGCAGAGCACGTGTGATCGCCCGCGGGCGAAGAGGGGAAGGAACATCATGAGGCGCGCGTTAAGCCTGTCGGCATCCGTTATGGCGCTTGTCTGCTGCGGCGCGGCATTGCCGCAAGCGGCGTCGGCGGCCGACGACACGTCGAGCAACGCATCGAATGGCGGCATCGAAACGGTGGTGGTGACCGCCGAGCGGCGCAACGAAGATCTGATGAAGACGCCGATCTCGGCGGACGTGCTGAGCGGCGCGGACCTGCAGGCCAAGGGCGTCCTGTCGCTCAACGACCTGCAATTTGTCGCGCCGGCCCTGACGATCGACAATTTCGGCCAAGGCGTCGATTTCAACATCCGCGGCATCGGCAAGGGCGAGCACAACTCGCAGACCATGACCGGCGTGATCACCTATCGCGACGGCACGCCGACCTTCCCGGGCTACATCCTGGAAGAGCCCTATTACGACATCGCGAGCATCGAAGTGCTGCGCGGCCCGCAGGGCACCTTTGTCGGCCAGAACGCGACCGGCGGCGCGGTGTTCGTGACGACCAACAATCCCGATCCTTCGGGCGGCTATGACGGCTATGGGATGGCGCAGGTCGGCAATTACGGCGACACCGCCGTCCAGGGCGCGGTCAACATTCCGGTCAGCGATACTTTTGCCATCCGCGTTGCGCTGGACGGCGAAAATCGCGGCAGCTTCTACAGCATCACCGACAGCGATCCGACCGATGCCTGCCCGGGGAACAGATATGCGGGCTGCAAGCCTCGCTACAATCCGGGCGACCTGCAATACGCCGCCGGACGCATCGGCTTGCTGTGGAAGCCGACGGACGCGCTGACGATTTCGCTCAAGACGGACGTCGATTATCTCGACAATGGCGGCTATCCGGCCAGTCCCTATACCGACCTGTTCGCCCATAAAGATCTGTTCCATGTCAGCGCGAACGCGCCGCAGTCGGGCCTGGACCAGTTCATCCGCTCGACATTGAGGGCCGACTACGTGTTCCCGGACGGCATCACCTTGCGCTCGGTCAGCTCGTACCAGCACGGCATCACGACCTATTCGTCGGACCTGGACGGTACCGATTCGAGCGCGCTCGGGATATTCAGCAAGTACACGTTCTTCGACCATGTGAACGAGACGATCTATACCCAGGAATTCAACCTGATCTCTCCGGACGATCAGCGCCTCACCTGGATTTTCGGCGGCTTCGCGCAGGCCGACCGCTATGGCTGGACCAAGCCCTACCAGTTCATCATCGGCACGCCGTTCTTCCCCGGCTTCCCGCCGGCGAGCCAGACGGGCTCCTATCAGCTCCAGGGTTCGACGCCGAACGCGGCATGGGCGGTGTTCGGCCAGGCCGGCTACAAGATCACGCCGAAGCTCCAGGTCCAGCTGGGCGGGCGCTGGTCCGCGAACAGCGCGCATAACGACGTCGATATTCTCCAATACGGCGCCTACTTCCTGGCCAACCAGAAGACCTCGTCATACAGCGTCGATTACAAGGCCTCGCTGAACTACAGCGTCGATGACGACAACTTCCTCTATGCCTTCGTCGCGACCGGCTACAAGCCGGGCGGCCTCAACGTTCCGGTGTTCGTGGGCGACCCCACCCTTCCGTTCGGACCCGAGCGCGTGACGGAGTATGAGGGCGGCTGGAAGGGAACGCTGCTCGACGGTCACCTGCGCACCACGCTGGACGGCTATTACAACGACTATAAGGGCTTCCAGGTCACCATCGGCTATCCGCTCTTCCCGACCTTCGGACGCGAGATCAACATCCCCAACACCACGACGATCTACGGCATGGAGGCCGAAATCGAGGCGGCGTTCGGGCAGTTCTCGCTCAGTGCCGGCCTGGGTCTCAATCACAGCGAGCTCGGCGCCTTCTACGCCGTCGATCCGCGCACCAGCAGCATCATGACGGTTTGCGATCCGGCGGCGGGATCGGCCACCCACGATCCGCATTGCGAGTTCCTGGGCGGCAATCCCCAGACCTACGCGCCCAGCGTGACCGGCGATATCGGCGCGCAATACGCCTTCGACATCGGCGGCGGCGACACCGTGACGCCGCGCGTGAGCTATGCCTATCAGTCCGGCCAGTGGGCGACCTTGTTCGACAAGCCGGCCACCGGCGACCGGCTGGGCACGCGCAACATCTTCGGCGCGCAGCTCGAATGGAAACACGACACCTGGGTCGCGACGCTGTACGGCAGCAATCTGGGCGACCAGCATTATGTGGCGGCGCTCAATTCGGGCTTCGATTATGCCGGTCCGCCGCGGCAGTTCGGCGTGCGTCTGCTGAAGTTGTTCTAAGAGGGGGCTCACTCTGGCCGCCGGCTGAACCCAAACGGCCGGCGGCCAGTCTTTTTTGCACGCAGGCTCATGCAATCCTACGCCCTCACGATCGACAAATTTCTGGACCATGCCGCAAAATGGTGGGGTGACAGCCAGGTCGTAACGGCGCAATTGGGACGGATCGGCTATGCCGATCTGAGGGCGCGCAGCAATCGGCTGTCCGGTGCGCTCGCGGCACGGGGACTGCGTCTGGGAGACCGCGTCGCCACGCTGGCCTGGAACACCCAGCATCATCTCGAATTGTACTACGGCGCCATGGGTGCCGGCTTCGTCTGCCACACGCTCAATCCGCGCTTCACCGTCCAGCATCTCGCCAGGATCGTGAACGAAGCGCAGGATCGCGTGCTGGCCGTGGGCGCGGGCCTCGCCGACGTCGCGCTCGATCTGGTCTTTCACTGTCCCAGCATCGAATTCGTCGTCATCCTGGACGGCGCCCCGCACGGCGCGATCGCCAATCGCCCGACCTTGAGCCTCGAAGCGCTGCTCGCCGATCACGGATGCGAGACGCCCTGGGGCGATTTCGACGAGAATGCGCCGGCCGGCCTCTGCTACACGTCCGGCACGACGAGCGCGCCGAAGGGCGTGCTCTACACCCACCGCTCCAACTATCTCCATACGCTGCGCGCCCTGCAGGCCGACGCCATCGCGCTGACCTCCGCCGATTGCGTCCTGGCGGCGGTGCCGATGTTCCACGCCAATGGCTGGGGCTTGCCGTTCGCCGCGCCGGCGGTGGGCGCCAAGCTCGTGCTGCCGGGGCGCCATCTCGACGGGGCCCGGCTGGCCGCCCTCATCCGCGACGAGGGCGTGACCGTCGCGGCGGGCGTGCAGACGGTGTGGCAGGGACTGCTCGACCATCTCGACGTCGCCGGCGGCGAGGTGCCGACGCTCGAGCGCATCATCATCGGCGGCTCGACCTGTCCCGATGCCCTGATCGACCGGATGGAGACGCGCCTGAAGGCGCGCGTGCAGACGAGCTGGGGCATGACGGAGCTGTCGCCGCTCGGCACCGTCGCCGCGCCGCGGGGCGCGCAGCGGGCCGTCGCCTCCGGGCGCACGCCCTTCGG
>DASWOE010000240.1:0-6206 GCA_036398875.1 Rhizomicrobium sp. | reverse complement strand
CCGCCGGGATAGAGCAGATAGCCCTTGCCGAGGGCCCCTGGGTTCACGGTCACTTCCTGACCGGGATAGACCTGGCCGAAGGCCGGCGCCGCGCACAGCAGGAAGATCGACGCGCCAAGCGCGCAAGCCCGTCTCATTCGTTCAAGTCAGCCCATCGATGGCGATGCGGACCATACTGGCCGGCGCCGCGCGCCTCAACCTTTGCCGGCGGCGTCCTTCAGAAGCTTCAGCACCGGCGCGTGCAGATGCTCGTTCGTGGCCAGCATCGTCCCGCCATGAAGCGCGTCCGTGCCGCCGCCAAGATCGGTTACCACGCCGCCCGCCTCGCGTACCAGCAAAATTCCCGCCGCCACGTCCCAGGCTTGCAGCCCGCGTTCCCAGAAGCCGTCGAAGCGCCCGGCGGCGACATAGGCCAGGTCCAGGCTGGCGGCGCCGAAGCGCCGCACCCCGGCCGTCGTCGCCATGACGGCCGTCAGTTCGCTGACGAATTTTTCATGTCCGGGGCGGCCCAGGAACGGGATGCCGGTGGCCAGGACGACCTCGTTCAGCTTCTTGCGCGCCGCGATCCTCAGCCTCTTGTCGTTGAGATAGGCGCCCTGGCCCTTCTCGGCGACATACATCTCGTCGGTGACCGGATTGTAGACCACGCCGGAGACGAGCTGGCCGTCGCGCTCCAGCCCGATCGAGATCGCGAAATGGGGAATGCCGTGCAGGAAATTCGTCGTGCCGTCGATCGGATCGATGATGAAGCGGTGCGACTTGTCGGGCCCGTCGATCGGCCCGGTCTCCTCGGTCAGGAAGCAATAGCCCGGCCGCGCCTTGGTCAATTCCTCGATCAGGCGGGTCTCGGTGCGCCGGTCGGCCGTCGAGACGAAATCCGCCGGCCCCTTCATCGAGACTTGCAGGTTCTCGATCTCGCCATAGTCGCGGATCAGGCCGCGTCCGGCCTTGCGCGCCGCGGCGATCATCACGTTCAGGGCCGGGGAGAGATAGGGCATTATTCGGCCCGCCGGACATAGGAGCCGTCCTCGGTCGAGACCACGACCTTGGTGCCGGCATCGATGAAGGGCGGCACCTGGATCGCCATGCCGTTCTCCAGCTTGGCGCCCTTGTAGCTCGGCGCCGCCGTGCCGCCGCGCAGGACCGGATCGGCCTCCACCACTTCCAGCGTCACCTGCGCCGGCAGCTTGATCGAGATCGGCTTGCCCTCGTACAGCTGCAGCATGACCTTCATGCCGTCGGCCAGGAACTGCGCCTGGTCGCCGACCCACTCGGCCTGGAGCTCGATCTGGTCGTAGGTCTCCACGTCCATGAAGGTCAGCATGTCGCCATTGGCGTAGAGGAAATTGAAGTCCTTCTTGTCGAGATAGATCTCGTCCACCGCCTCGTCGGAGCGGAAGCGCTGGTTCAGCTTGGTGCCGTTGATGATGTGCTTGAGCTCGACCTGGTTGTAGGCGCCGCCCTTGCCGGGCTTGACCTTCGCCGTCTTGACCGCGACCCACAGCCCGCCGTCGAATTCGATCAGCGTGCCGGGCGAGATTTCGTTGCCGGTGATCTTGGCCATGATCGCATGCGGCGCCGGTTCGCGGCGCGGTCCCAGGTTCAAACGGATAAAGAGCGCGCGGGTGATAGCACGAACTTGCACCCCCGCAAATCGGCCTATTCCGGCTCGACCTGATAGGCCCAGACCCGCCCGCGCGGCACCGGATTCCAGCCCGCGGCCACCGCCTGGCGGATGCCCGCCTCGACGGTCTGGGGCAGGATGCGTTCCTTCTCCTGATGCGCGAAACGGAATTTCTGCTTGGGGAACGGGAATTCCAGGATCAGTTCGCGGAAGGTCCGCGCCGTCTCGCTCACCGCCCGGACCGAGAACTGCATGCCCTTATAGCCGTCGGTGGAGGAGTAATGCGCCTCGCGCAGCAGCCGCCATTCGAGATCGTGTCCGTCGATCACGCACGATCCGGATGCCTGTCGGGTGCGGGCCTTCATGGCAGCGCCCGTGCGAACAGCGCGTTGAACGCCTTGACCGCCGCGGCGGGTCCGGCCGGATGGTCCCACACGCCGCCCGACACGGCGAGGAAATCGGCGCCGGCCGCGATCAGCGGCGTGCAGTTGTCGATCCTGATGCCGCCGATGGCGACTTGCGGCACGACCATCAGCTCCGCCCACCAGCGCAGTGTCTCGATCTCGGCGCGCGCCTTCGCGTCTTTGGTCGCGGTGGGAAAGAACGCGCCGAACGCGACATAGTCCGCGCCGGCCTCCGCCGCCTCCATGGCGAGGTGGCGCGAGTCGTGGCAGGTCACGCCGACGACGGCATCCTTGCCGACGATGGCGCGCGCCTCGGCATAGGACGCGTCCTCCTGGCCCACATGCACCCCGTCGCAGCCGAGCGCGCGCGCCAGGTCCGGCCGGTCGTTCAGGATGAACGCCACGCCGCGCTTTAGCGCGACGGGCATGAGGATTTCGGCCGCCCGGCGGATGTCATCGTCGGAAACCTCCTTCAAGCGAAGCTGCAGCGAGGCCACGTCGCCGGCGTCGAGCGCCGCTTCGAGCGTGTTCGCAAAGCTGCCGGCCTCAAGATTCGGCGGTGTGATCAGATACAGCCTGCAGCGTTCGATCATCGCGGCGGAACAAGCATGCAAAGCAGAAAGTTGCGCCGCTCGCTCTCGTCCGCGGTCGCAGACATGACGCACCCCGTCACGGCTTGCTCGATCGCAGCTAGCGCGTCCGACTTCTTGAAACGAAACTGCGGATCGTAATCCGCGACATGCCGCGATTTCTGCAGGTGTACGAAGTTGCTGGCTGCAATTTGTATGTCGCGATCAAACCGCGCCTTGCGCAACACCTCAACATATCGCCGTGGCAATTGCGGCTTCGCGGCATCTTCAGCAGACATGCGTGCGGCACGGGTCGCTCCGATGAGTTCATCGGCGGCGGCACGCAAAAAGGTATGGAAAAGGCCATAATAGGAGGCGGAGATCGCACGCCTCAAAGACACCTGCTTAGGCCTTCCTTTGTCTATCCGAATAATAGCCTTCGCATGATCGATGAACGCGCGAGACTCCATGAATTACGAGACCAAATCCTTGGCTTCTTCGGATGTCAGATAGCGGATGTGGGGAAACCGTTCATCGCCATTTTTCCAAAGCTCGGCCATGATTCCCTTGTCGATCTCGACTAGCTGCTTGCCCGTCAAATGAACCGAGCCTCTGCCGTTGAAGATCACCGCGATGCCGAGCTCTGCGGGAAAGGTCAGTCCGTCCCGGTTGACCTCCACGCGGGCAACCCGCGATTTCGGCAGCACAGTCTTAAGAACCGACATCGTGATATCGGATACCTCGCCGGCACTGAGAATGCTTGATGTCATATTGGCACCCTAGCACGAAATTGGCAGCTACGCCGCCTTCTTCTCCTCGGTCGGCGTCCATTTGCCGAGCGCGGCGAGGCTGTTCATCCGGGCGCGGTGCAGGAACGCGGCCTGCGCCGCGGCGACGTTCTCCTTCTTGCCCGACCATGCCTTCTGCGGCGCCGCCTGCAACGCGCGTCCGTAGGAGAAGGTCAGCGCCCAGGGCAGCTTGTGGCGCGCATTCATCGCGGAGAGATGCGCGGTGGCATCCTCGTCCGACTGGCCGCCCGAGAGGAAGGCGACGCCCGGCACCGCGGTCGGCACGCAGCGCTTCAGGACTTCGACGGTGCGGTCGGCGACCGCGTCCACGCTCGCCTGCTTGGGCGACTTCATGCCGGGCACGATCATGTTCGGCTTCAGCACGATGCCTTCCAGCGCCACGTTCGCGTAATAGAGCTGCTGGAACACCTCCTTCAGCACCCATTCGGTCACCGCGGCGCAGCTGTCGATGTCGTTGTCGTAGTCCATCAGCACTTCCGGCTCGACGATCGGCACGATGCCGTTCTCCTGCGCCAGCGCCGCATAGCGCGCCAGGGCCTGCGCATTGGCGTTGATGGAATTGTAGGAGACCTTGGTCGGGTCATAGGTCGCGCGCCATTTGGCGAAGCGGGCGCCCAGCTTGTGGTACTCGACGAAACGCTCGCGCAGCCCGTCGAGGCCTTCGGTGATGGTCTGGCCGGGATCGAGCGCCATCGGCTTGGCGCCGGCATCGACCTTGATGCCCGGCACGGCGCCCGACTTCTCGATCAGCGCGACCAGCGGGGTGCCGTTGCCGTCGGCGGATTTCTGGCGGATCGTCTCGTCGAACAGGATGACGCCGCCGATATAGTTCCGCATCGCGTCGTCGGTGCGGAACAGAAGCTCGCGATAGTCGCGCCGGTTTTCCTCGACGTTCTCGACGCCGATCTTGTCGAAGCGCTTCTTGATCGTGCTGGTGCTCTCGTCCGCGGCCAGGAGGCCCTTGCCGTCGGACGTCATCTTCAATGCGATCGCGTTCAGTTCCGCCAGATTCATGCGCAGGTCCCTCAATTCCGCCGCGCCCGGCGCCTTTTGGCGCTCAGGACGCGGACCCCCGATATCGCAATTGTCCTAGCGCGGACGGCGTCAAATTTGAAGGGCCGCGACGCCGGGAAGCTCGCGGCCTTCCAGCCATTCCAGGAAGGCGCCGCCGGCCGTCGATACATAAGTGAAATCGTTCGCCACGCCTGCGGCATTCAGCGCCGCCACCGTGTCGCCGCCCCCGGCGACGGAGAGCAGATCGCCCGCCCGGGTCGCCTCCGCCACCAGCTCCGCGGCGGCCACGGTTCCGCGGTCGAAGGGCTGCGTCTCGAAGGCGCCGAGCGGGCCGTTCCACACCAGCGTCCGCGTGGCGCTGAGCCTGCGGCGGAACTCCACGACGCTCTTGTCGCCGATGTCGAGGATCATCTCGTCCCTGCCGACGTCGCGCACGCCGCAGCTGCGGTGTTCGGCGCCGGCCTTGAATTGCTTGGCCACGACCACATCCTCGGGCAGCAGGACGGCGCAGCCCGCCTCGGCCGCCAGCGCGATCACCCGGTTCGCGGTCTTCAGATGGTCGGGCTCGTAGAGCGACTTGCCGACATCGATCTCCTGCGCCGCGAAGAAGGTATTCGCCATCGCCCCGCCGATGAACAGGACATCGACCTTGTCGACCAGATGTTCGAGCAGCGCGATCTTGGTCGAAACCTTGGCCCCGCCGATCACCGCCATGACGGGCCGCTCGGGATCGCCCAGGGCCTTGTTCAGATGCCTGAGCTCCTGCTCCATCGAACGGCCCGCGGCGTGGGGCAGCAGATGCGCGATCGCCTCCGTGGTCGCATGGGCGCGGTGCGCCGCGGAGAAGGCGTCGTTGACATAGATGTCGCCGAGGCTCGCGACCTGCTTGGCGAAAGCCGGGTCGTTCTTCTCTTCGCCCGGATGGAAGCGCGTGTTCTCGAGCAGCAGCACCTCTCCGTCTTTGAGCTTGGCGACCGCCGCCTCGGCTATGTCGCCGATGCAGTCCTCGGCGAACCCGACCGGGCGGCCCAGTTCCTTGGCGAGCGGCGCCGCCACCGGCTTCAGCGACATGGACGGCACGACCTTGCCCTTCGGCCGGTCGAAATGGGAGAGCACGATCACGCGCGCGCCCTTCTGCGCCAATTCGCGGATGGTCGGCGCCTGGCGCTCGATCCGCACCGCGTCGGTGACGCGGCCGTCCTTCATCGGCACGTTCAGATCGGCGCGCACCAGCACGCGCTTGCCGCGCATGTCGAGGTCGTCCAGCGTTCGAAAAGCCACAATGTCACGCCCTCACCCTCCCTCAGGGGGAGAAAATGACTCAGATCAGCTTGCCCATCGCCACGGCGACGTCGGCCATGCGGTTGGAGAAGCCCCATTCATTGTCGTACCAGCTCAGTACGCCGGCCAGGGTGCCGTCGAGCACCTTGGTCTCGGGCAGGGCCACCGACGACGATGCCGGATTGTGGTTGAAGTCGCTGGAGACCAGCGGCGCCTCGACGATGTCGAGGATGCCCTTGAGCGGTCCGGCCGCCGCCGCCTTGAACGCCGCATTGATCTCCTCCACCGAGGTGGCGCGCTTGGTGACGATCTTGAGATCGACCAGCGAGACGTTCGGGGTGGGCACCCGCACCGAAATGCCGTCGAGCCGGCCCTTGAGCTCGGGCAGCACCAGCCCGATCGCCTTGGCGGCGCCGGTCGAGGTCGGGATCTGCGACAGCGCCGCGGCGCGGGCGCGATAGAGATCCTTGTGCAGCGTGTCCAGCGTCGGCTGGTCGCCGGTATA
>DASWOE010000239.1:0-5881 GCA_036398875.1 Rhizomicrobium sp. | reverse complement strand
CCTGGATGAACCCCGCGCTGTCGCCCGATGCGCGTGCCGATCTTGTGATCGCGGCGATGACGCAAGACGAAAAGCTACGCCTGGTGAACGGTTATTTCGGTGTCGCCTTGCCGGGCTTTCCCCTGCCGCCGGACATTGCGGCCGCCGACCTGCCGAGCGTGTCGGGCTACATCCCCGGCATCGCCCGGCTCGGAATCCCGCCGATCATAGAGAGCGACGCGGGCCTGGGCATCGCCAATCAGTTGCACATACGCAAGGGCGACCAGGCGACGGCGCTGCCGTCGGGCCTTCTCACCGCCGCGACCTGGAATCCCGATATCGCCTTTGCGGCCGGCGCGGTGCTTGGGGAAGAGGCGCGCGACCGCGGCTACAATGTGGTGCTCGGTGGCGCGATGAACCTGGCGCGCGAGCCGCGCGGCGGGCGCACCTTCGAATATGCCGGCGAGGATCCGCTGTTGGCCGGCACGATCGTCGGGGAACAGATGCGCGGCATCCAGGCGCAAGGCGTCATCACCACCGCCAAGCATTACGCGATCAACGACCAGGAGACCGCGCGCACCTCGCTCAGCGCCGATATCGATTGGGCGGCGGCGCGCGAGTCCGATCTGCTCGCCTTCGAGATCGCGCTGGAGCATGGCCGTCCCGGCGCCATCATGTGCGCCTACAACAAGATCAACGCGGTCTATGCGTGCGAGAATCCCTACATTCTGACCAAGGCGCTGAAGCAGGACTGGGGCTATCCCGGCTGGGTGATGTCCGACTGGGGCGCGACGCACAGCACGGTGGCGGCGGTCAATGCCGGTCTCGACCAGGAATCGGCGTGGATCGCCGACGGCAACGATTATTTCGGTGCCCCGCTCAAAGCGGCGCTGGCGAACGGCCAGGTGCCGCCGGCGCGGCTCGACGATATGGTCCATCGCATCCTGCGCAGCCTGTTCGCCGCCGGCCTGGTCGATCGTCCGCCGGCGACGAAGCCGACCGATCTGGCGGCGCATGCGCAGACCGTCCGCGAGGACGCGGCGCACGGCATCGTGCTGCTCAAGAACGACGGTGTGCTCCCGCTGGCGGCAAAGGCGCGGCGCATCGCGGTCATCGGCGGCTATGCCGATCGCGGCGTGATGTCGGGCGGCGGCTCCTCGCAGGTCATCCCGATCGGCAATACGCCGGATACCGAGGTCCCGATCAGCGGCGCCGCCCATCCCTTTCCGGGGCTGGGTCTGTTCCGCATGGCGGCGATCACCCTCGGTCCGCCGTCGCCCTTGGCGCGCATTGCGGCGCTGGCGCCCCAGGCGCACGTCCGTTTCGAATCCGGCGACGATGTCGCGAAGGCCGTCGCTTTGGCGCGAAATTCCGACGTCGTGATCGTGTTCGCGGTGCAATGGATGACCGAGAGCGAAGATGTGCCCGACCTGTCGCTGCACGCGCACCAGGACGAACTGATCGCGGCGCTGGTGGCGGCGAACAAGCATGTCGTGGTCGTGCTGGAGACCGGCGGCCCGGTGCTGATGCCCTGGCTGCCCAAGGTCGGCGCGGTGGTCGAGGCCTGGTATGCCGGCAACAGCGGCAGCGCGGCCATCGCCGACATTCTGTTCGGCAAGGCCGACGCGGCGGGACGCCTGCCGATCACCTTCCCGGCGAGCGAGGACCAGTTGCCGCGGCCGCGCATCCCGGGCAGCGGAATCGTCTCCGACCCGTTCCAGCCGAGCAAGCCGCCGGAGGCGATTGCGGTGGATTACCGCGAAGGCGCCGATGTCGGCTATCGCTGGTTCGCCAGGCAGAACGCGCGGCCGCTGTTTCCGTTCGGCTTCGGGCTTTCCTACACCACCTTCGCGTTCAGCGGTCTTTCCGTCAGCGGGGGGACCGCGCTGACAGTGCATGTCACGGTCGCCAACACCGGCAAGCGCGCCGGCTGGCTGACGGCGCAGGTCTATGCGACGCCTCCGACATCGGGCGCCGTGGCGCGGCTGGTCGGCTGGCGCAAGGTCGAACTCAAGCCGGGCGAAAAACGCGAGGTCGCCGTGACGGCCGATCTGCGGACGCTGGCCGGCTTCGACGACGCGGCGGATGTCTGGCGCGTCGCGCCGGGCAGCTATCGCGTGGCGGTCGGCAGATCGTCGGCGGATCCGCAGTTGGCGGCAACGGCCGATCTCGCGGCCGCCACGTTGAAGCCGTGATGGATGATAAGAGTTGATCTAATATGATCAAATATGTTGCTTATCATGCGGACTATGAGAATATCGCTTTGCACACTGGCTCCGTCTCGAGGCGTGTGCTTCCCGAATGCGCTTGAGCGGCCTGCGTCAGGCAGGCCGCTCCTTTTCCTGGGAAAAGCCGGCGCGCGGCTGTTCAATGATCCTCGGCGACAAGGACCCGCACATTGGCCTTTTCGAGCATCTTCACATGCCTGTCGGCGATGCCGCTGTCGGTGATGAGGATGTCGATATCCTGAAGCCGGCACACCGCGTGCCCGGTCGGCGCGTCGAACTTGCTGCTGTCGATCAGCGCGACGACCTCGTCGGCGCGATCGAGCAGGCGCCGTTCCACCTGGACCAGCAACACGTCGGTCTGCATCAGGCCGTGCGTGCCGATCGACGCCGCGCTCATGAACAGCTTGGAGGCGTGGAAGCGCTCCATGCCGTCGTCCTCGATCGGCGACAGGATGATGTTCTGCTCGCGGAAGATCGTGCCGGCCGGCACCGACACCTGCGTGCCCGGCTGCGCCAGCAGCGCGCTGACGATATGCAGAGAATTGGTGAGCACCTGCAGGCCGAGCGGCTCCAGCAGATGGCACATTTGCAGCGTGGTCGAGCCGCCGTCGATGATCACCGACTCGCCCGGCTTGCACAGCGCCGCCGCGGCCCGGCCGATGATCTCCTTCTGCTTGCGGTTCTTGCCGATATTTTCCTGAAAGGGGACGCCCGCCAGTCCCGGCCGCGTCGTGCGCTCGCTGCCGATCAGACGAGCGCCGCCGCGAAGCCTTGTGATCTTGCCGTCCTTCTCCAGCCGGTGCAGGTCGCGGCGCAGAGTTGCGGGCGAGCCCTGGATGCGCCGGTCGAGTTCTTCGAACCGGATGAAGCCGCGCTGTTGCAGAAGCTCCAGGATCAATTGTTCGCGTTCGGCTGCGTGCATGAGAAACTCGGATCGGAGGGCGAAGACGGATTCGCTAGCATTCAAGCATAACCGATCATGACGCAAGCCTGATAGGGCGGGGCGCCGGTCAGACGATGCCCGCCGCGGCGCTGGCCGGCCTGCGTTCCTGCGCCTTGCGGGCGCGCCAGCCGCTGGCGCGATAGGCGCCGAGCGCATCGATCGCGCCGCCCGCTTCGAGCCGGCACATCGCCACCAGCGGCGAGACGTCCGTCGCATAGGCGCGCCGCAGCGCCTGGAACGCCATCATTGGGTCATTGGCGTCTTGCGCGGCGTGCAGCGCCTCGCGATCGACCAGCAGCGCCTTGGCATAGGCGCCGGCGATCGCTTCGGCCGAGGACAACAGGCTCTCGATCGGGTCGGTGACGTTGTGCGACTGGTCGATCATATAGGCCGGGGCGAAATCGCCGGCGGCGCGGGCCTCGGCCTCGACCAGTTCGTTGAAGACCAGGAACAGCTGGTGCGGATTGATCGAACCGCTGTCGAGGTCGTCGTCGCCGTATTTGCTGTCGTTGAAATGAAAGCCGCCGAGCTTTCCGGCGCGATCGAGCCGCGCGACGATCTGCTCGATGTTCACGTTCGGCGCGTGATGGCCAAGATCGACCAGGCATCGCGCCTTGGGCCCCAGCGCCTGCGCCGCCAGCAGCGACGAACCCCAATCCGAAATCACGGTGGAATAGAACGCCGGCTCGTAGAGCTTGTGCTCGAGCAGCATGTGCCAGCCCTCGGGCAGGGCGGCATGGATCTGCGATGCGCTTTCGAGATAGCGGTCGAAGGCGCGGTTGAAGTCCTGCTGCCCCGGGAAATTCGAGCCGTCGCCGATCCACACCGTCAGCGCCGAGGAGCCGAGCGCCACGCCCGCCGCGATGCATTCGACGTTGTGCGCCACGGCTTGCGCCCGCGCGCCGGCGTCGCTCGAAGCCAGGCTGCCGTTTCGATAGGAATGGACCTGGCCCGGCTGGTCCTGGAACGTATTGGAATTCACCGCATCGAAGCCCAGCCCCAGCGCGTCGGCTTGCGCGCGCAACGCGCGATAGTCGCTCACCCGGTCCCAGGGAAAATGCGGCGAGACGCGCGGCGTGATGCGGCAGAGCTGCTGCACCACCGCGCAATCCTCCAGCTTCTCGTGGATGTTGGTCGGCTCGCCCGGGATGGGAAACTTGGCGAAGCGCGTGCCGCCGATGCCGCTGCCCCAGCTCGGCGTCGCGACCGAAAAACGCGCGAGCCTCGCCTTGACCGTGGCGATGTCCGTGCCGCGGCGGGCGAGTTTGCGGCCGAGACTGTCATAGTCGTCCTGCAGCGCCGTCATCTGCGCCGCATTGCTCGTGGCGATCTGGTCTGCGGAAAGCGGCAGGGCGGATGGCATGCGGCGATTGTTCCTGATCAGCGGGGAAATGCCAATGGAACGCCGGCGTCCACATTGATGATGTTGCCGGTCGATTTCGCCGACGCGTCGCTGGCGAAGAAATACACCGCTTCCGCGACATCGGCCGGCAGGACATGGCGCTTGAGCATGGAACGGTCGCGATAGAAGTCTTCGAGCTCCTCGCCCTCGTCGATGCCATAGGCGCCGGCGCGCTGCTTGCGCCAGTCGCCGTTCCAGATGCGCGAGCCTTTGATCACCGCATCGGGATTGACGACATTGACCCGGATCCCGCTCGCGGCGCCTTCGAGCGCCAGGCAGCGCGCCAGATGCAGCGCCGCCGCCTTGGCCGAGGCATAGGCCGAGGCGTTCGGCGTCGCGGCCAGCGCGTTCTTCGAGCCGATGAACACGATCGAGCCGCGCTTCTGCTGCTTCATCAGCCGGAAGGCGCCGCGCGCGGTCAGGAAATAGCCCTGCGCCAGCACGTCGTAATTGCGGCGCCACATCTCGACCGTGGTGTCCTCGATCGGCGCCGACGAGGCGATGCCCGCATTGGCGACCACGATATCGACGCCGCCGAAGGCAAGCGCGCAGGCGCCGAAGGTCGCGTCGAGCTGGTCTTCCTGCGTCACGTCGCCGACCGCGCTGCGCACCAGATCGGCGCCGAAAGCCGATTTGAGCCGGCCCTCGACCTCGGCCAGCGCGCCGGCCTCGCGATCGGCCAGCATCACGCAGCAGCCTTCCGACAGGAACCGCTCGGCCGTCGCCGCGCCGATGCCCCCGGCCGCCCCGGTGATCAGCGCGATGCGGCCGGCCAGCGCTTTCGGCCGAGGCAGGCGCTGCAGCTTGAGGTCCTCGAGAATCCAGTACTCGATGCCATAGGCCTCCTTCTCCGGCAGGCCGACATAGCTGCCGATGGTCTCGGCGCCGCGCATCACGTTGATGGCATTGGCATAGAACTCCGCCGCCAGCCGCGCCGTCGTCTTGTCGGCCCCGAAGCTCATGCAGCCGATACCGGGCACCAGCACCACCGCCGGATTGGCGTCGCGGATCGCGGGGTCGCCCGCGACGGCACAGCGCGCGTAATAGGCGCCATAGCCCCGGCGATAGTCGTCCAGTGCCGCCGACAGATAGGCCGTGTCGTCGATGCGCGCCGGGTCGAGTGCCAGCGGCGCGATCTTGGTGCGCAGGAAGTGGTCGGGGCAGGAGGTGCCGATCGGCGCCAGCTTCGCGAAATCGCGGCTGCCGACGAATTCCAGGACTTCCGGCGCGTCGGAAAAATGTCCGACGCGGTGGCGCTCGCCGTTCATCAGTCCACGCAGCACCGGCATCAGCCGCGCCGCGGTCGCGGCGCGCGCGGCCGCCGGCAGC
>DASWOE010000238.1:0-12145 GCA_036398875.1 Rhizomicrobium sp. | reverse complement strand
ACGGTCGCGCGCACGAACATGCCCGGCAGGAGCAGGCCGTTCGGGTTCGGGAAGATCGCGCGCAAGGTCACGGCGCCCGTCGTCTGATCGACCGTCACTTCGCTGAATTGCAGCCGCCCCGGCAGATTGTATGGCGTGCCGTTGTCCAGGGTCAGCATCGCGCGGGCGTCCGAGGGCTCCGCGTTCAAATTGCCGTGCTGCATGGCGAGCTTGAGGGTCAGAACCTCGCTGCTCGATTGGGTGATATCGACATAGATCGGATCGAGAGTCTGGATCGTGGCCAGCGCCGTGGTCTGATCCGCGGTCAGGAGGGCACCCGGCGTCACCGATGAGCGGCCGATGCGTCCGCCGATCGGCGCGGTGATGCGCGTGAAATCGAGATTGATGCGCGCGGATTCGGTCGTCGCCAGGGCCTGCTTGTAGGCGGCCTGGGCATCGTCATAGTCCTGCGCGGCGACAGCTTTCTGCTTCAGCAGCGCGGCAAAGCGGATCGCCTTCGCCTTCGCCGTGGCCAGCGCGGCGGCCGCGTTATCGTAGACGGCTTTGAACGGCGCGGGATCGATCTGGTAGAGCGGCTGGCCCGCGCGAACGAGCGAGCCCTCGACGAACAGGCGCGCCTTCAGAATTCCGGTCACCTGCGGACGGACGTCCGAGACGGCATAAGAATCGGTGCGCCCGGGAAGAATGGTCGTCAGCTGCGCCGCCTCGGGGCGGATGACGACGACGCCCACTTCCGGCGGGGGCGGCCTCTTCGGCGGGCTTTGGCCGCATCCCGCCAGCGCGAGCGCGCCGAAGCCGGCGAGCCAAATCGGTATGTCGCGAAAACGCATCGGAAATCGGTCCAAATGTCGGGGAGGGCAGCGCGCAGCGTTACGAGTTCGACACGGTCTAAGTAGTCTTCGCAACTGCAATAATCTAGGGGAAGCGCATGATTTCAATGCGCAAATCCGAAACTTTTCCGCTGTCCGCGGAACAAGCCGCGGCAACACCGACCTATCGATCGCGCCGTTACCAGAAAAGACCGAAAACGCCGTCGATGCACACCTTTAGAAAAGGTACCGCCGCCGCGATGATCCCAAAGACAATCAGCGCCAAGCCGATCAGCGCCAAGTCGCGCGCCCGTTTCGGTTCGTGGCGATGAACCAGAGCCATGTTTTCCCTCCCTGGGACTCTATTGATCCGCTAGGAACCGAATAATGCGCGCAAAAGGATCGCCTAATCCATAGAAATATTATGTCTTTTACCCTGATCGGACGGACGGGGAGTTTGGCGCGCGCGGGAGTTCGATCGCCATCGCCGTCGATGCGCGCCGATTTAGGCCGACCAGTAAACCGAGACCGGCGTGCCGCTTTGGCGAAGCACCGCGCGCACCGGCGCCGCCAGGATGTCGGTGCCGGCCATGGCGCGCTCATAGGCGGCACGCTTGGCCTCGCCGCGAATGAGCAGCACGATCCAGCGCGCATCGAGCAGGGCGCGCAGCGTCAGCGTCATCCGCTCGCCAAGCGCGGCGAGATCCGGCGGGCTTATGGCGCGGACCAGCGCAGGGGACGCGGTGTCCAGCGCGCCGGCCAGCCCCGAGGCACCCGGAATGAGCGAGGCGGTGTGACCGTCGTTTCCCATTCCCAACAGCACGACGTCGAACGGGCGCGGGGCGGCGGCGACGGCGTCCTGGACCGCGTCTTCCGCGTCTTTCGCGGCGGCATGCGCGGTCTTGAACGGGACGAGGCGCAAGCCGGCCGCTTTGGACCTCATCAGACGCGTACGCGTCAGATGCTCGTTGCTGCGCTCCGAACCCCGCTCGGTCCAGCGCTCGTCGGACGGAACCACGGTCACGTCCGCCCACGGCGCTTCGCGCTGCGACAGGACATCGTAGAACGGCCCCGGCGTCGTTCCGCCGGGAACGACGAAGCTGGCGGCGCCGCGACGCGCGACGGCGGCGGACAAGCGCGCCACGATCTCGTCGGCGAGGGTGCGATGCAGATCGCCGGCGCTGCGAAATTCGGTGAATGACGGCCCGGCGAGAACGGCCGCGTCTGCCTCACTCATGCCAGCTGTGCCCGTTGCGCACCGCCAGCGCGATGGCGGCCGACGGTCCCCAGCTTCCGGCCGGATAGGGCGACGGCGGCACGCCTTGGCGCTGCCAGCCCGCGACGATGGCATCGACCCACAGCCACGCCGCCTCGGTTTCGTCGCGCCGGACGAACAAGGTGCCCCTGCCATGCAAGGCCTCGAGAACAAGCCGTTCATAGGCAATGCGGCGGCGCGGATTCTGGCGGCTGAACGTGTCGCTCAGGCTGAGATTGAGGCTCAGCGGCTTCAGCCGCATGCCGCCCTGGTCGAGGTCCGGCGTCTTGTTCATCAGGAGAAGCGCGATTTCCTCTTCCGGCTGCAGGCGGATGGTCAGCCGGTTCGCGATCAGATCGTTGCCCGAGAAGATCGAATGGGGCACCTCGCGGAACTGGATCACGATCTCCGAACGGCGCAGCGGCAGTCTTTTTCCCGTGCGCAGGTAGAAGGGGACGCCGGCCCAGCGCCAATTGTCGATATGCGCCGCGATCGCGACGAAGGTCTCGGTATCGCTGGCGCGGCCGCCGGCTTCTTCGACATAGCCGCGCACGGCATGTCCCTCCGCGAAGCCGGCGCCATATTGTCCGCGCACGGTGTTCTTCGCGACGTCGCGGCCGGCGATCGGGTGCAGCGAGCGCAGCACCTTCACCTTCTCGTTGCGCACTGAGTCGGGATCGAGATCGGCCGGCGGCTCCATCGCGACCAGGCATAAAAGCTGGAGCAGGTGGTTCTGCACCATGTCGCGCATCGCGCCATAGGCGTCGTAATACGACCAGCGCTCCTCGACGCCGGCGGTCTCCGCGACCGTGATCTGGACCTGCTCGATGCTGACCTTGTTCCACAGCGGCTCGAACAGCGTGTTGGCGAAGCGGAGCGCCAGCAGGTTCTGCACCGCCTCCTTGCCGAGATAGTGATCGATGCGAAGGATGCCATCCTCGCGGAATGTCCGCGCCAGCGAATCGTTGATGGCGCGGCAGCTCGCCAGATCGCGCCCGATCGGCTTCTCGACCACCACCCGGCTGCGCGGACCCGCGAGTCCCTGCGCCCGCAAATTGCCGCAAATCGCGCCGTAATGGCTGGGCGAGGTCGATAGATAGAACAGGCAGTCTTCCTCGCCGCCGATGACGTCCCGCAGATTGCCGAACGATCCGGCCTCGTCGGCATCGACGCGCGCATGCCGCAGGCGGGCCTTCAGGCGGGACCATTTGGCCTCGCTGAAATGTTCGCCGCATCGCGCCTTGATCGCCTCGCCGACGCCCGCGGCGAACGCCTCCGCCGAGTCGGCGCTGCGCGAACAGCCGACGATAACGAGGTCGTCGGCCAGCAGGCCGTCGCCGTCGAGGTAATAAAGCGACGGAAAGAGCATGCGTCGCGCCAGATCGCCCGTGGCGCCGAAGATCACGAGCATGCGGCTTGCGGACATCAGGCGATCTGTTGCGGGCGGCCGTCGATCCAGACGTCGATGACGGCCAGGGCATCGTCCACGAGGACGAAATTCGCGCGCCGGCCGACGGCGATGGCGCCGATCTCCTTTTCGAGGCCGAGAAACGCGGCGGGATTGCAGCTGGCCATTGCAACCGATTCGGTGAGCGAGACGCCCATGAACTTTAGCGCGTTTCGCACCGCGGACGCCATGTCGAGGTCGGAGCCGGCGAGCGTGCCGTCGGGTGCGAAGCAGACGCCGTCCTTCACGGTGATGACGCGGCCCTGCAGCGTGAAGCTCTTGGTCGCGGCGCCGACGCTCGGCATCGCATCGGTCGCCAGCATCAGCCTGGCGCTGCCCTTGCAGGCGAGGGCGACGCGCAATGTCGCCGGATCGACGTGGTGGCCGTCCACGATGATGCCGCACCAGCTGTTCGCGTCGTCGAGCGCCGCGCCGACGGCGCCGGGTTCGCGCGCGCGCAAGGGCGACATCGCGTTGAAGAGATGGGTGAAGCCGGTGAGCCCCGCGGCCAGCGCGTCGCGAACCTGGCCGTAGGTCGCGTCGGTGTGACCGGCCGAGACGATCACGCCGGCCTCTGTCAGCGCCGCGATGGCGGCGGGCGTCGTCTGTTCCGGCGCCAGCGTGACGAGCGTCTTGCCGCGCCGCGCCGATGTCAGGATTTTCAGGGCCGCCGCGTCGAGGGTGCGAAAGTTCGCCGCGTCGTGAATGCCGCTGCGGCGCGGATTGAGAAATGGCCCTTCGATGTGAATGCCGAGCACGCCGGGGACGCCCTCCGCGATGGCGGTTTCCACGGCCGCGATCGCGCGCTCGATCAAAGCGAGGTCGCCGCTGATGAGCGTGGGCAGGAAGCCGGTCGTTCCGTGACGGATATGCGCGCGCGCGATGCTGCGCAGCGTTTCCACGTCCGGCGAATCGCCGAACAGGACGCCGCCGCCGCCATTGACCTGCGTATCGATGAAACCGGGCAAAAGCAGAAGGCCGCCCAGATCGTGGCGGTCCGCGTCGCCCGGAACATCGCCCGGAGCGACGATGCCGGCAATGCGCCCGCTCTCGACCAGGACGGCGCGCGGCTCGACCGCGCCGCCTTCCGTCAATATCCGGCCGTTGATCAATGCCACTTGCATGTCAGAAGGTCTCGGTGACTTTGATCAGGTTGGGCGGACGGTCCGGATCGAAGCCGCGCGCGCGTGCGAGCGAGTCGATCATCCGGTAGAAGCTTTGGGTCATCAGGATCGGCTCGAGCACGGGATGTGCCGGGACCGTCGGCAGGACCGTCGCGCCCGGCACGCCGAAACCGGCGACCATGAGGTTGGCTCCCGCCGCGACCAGCCGGGTCGCCAGTTCCTCCAGGCCCGGGCGCGTCTCGTCGCGCTGCGACAGCATGAGGACGGGAAACCCGTCTTTCACCAGCGCCATCGGTCCGTGCAGGACCTCCGCCGAACTGAACGCCTCGGCGTGCAGTCCGGACGTCTCCTTGAATTTCAGGGCCATTTCCTGGGCCGCGCCGAAACCGAAGCCGCGGCCGATGGTGTAGAGATCGCGCGCGTCCGTCAGCACCGCGGCGGCGGCGGTCCAGTCGCAGTCCCAGGCCCGGCGCAGGTCGTCGGGCAGGCGCGCCAGTGCCTCGGCGAGTTCGCCGTCCTGCGTCCAGGCGCAAACCAGATCGGCGATGGCGGCCGTCGAGGCCAGATGGGTCTTGGTCGCCGCGACGCTGGTCTCGGTCCCGGCGCCGAGCGGCAGCACGTCATGCGCCAGCGCGGCGAGGGGACTGGCGGCATCGTTGACCAGCGCGACGACATGGGCGCCGCCGGCCCTGGCGCTCGTCACCGTGGCGAGCAGGTCGGGACTGCGGCCGGACTGCGAGATCGCCAGAAACAGCACATCGTCGAAATTGGCCTGGGTCGCGTAGACGGAGCTGACCGAAAGTCCGGTCGAAGAGGTCAGAATGCCGGTTTTCGTCTCGATCAGATATCGCGCAAAGGTCGCCGCGTTATCGGAGCTGCCGCGCGCGCCGGTCACCACCGCGCGGGGCCTGCGCTCCCGCAGGCCGGCGGCGATGTTTCGGACCAGCAGGCGATTGACCGCCAGCTGACGCGCGATCACGTCCGGCGATTGCGCCGCTTCGCGGTACATCCGCGAGCGCGGTCTTTCGATTTCGGCGGCGCGAACCTGCGGCCCGACCGTCACTTCTCGAGCTCCGACGCGTTCAGCTCGGCGACGAAATCATAGGTGTCTCCGCGATAGAACGACTGCGAGAACTCCACCGCGCGGCCGTCGGGCAGGAAGCCGCGACGCTCCACCAGCAAGCCGGCGTCGCGTTCATGGGCGCGCAGCAATTCGGCCTGCTCGGCGGTGAACAGGACCGCCCGCAAGCGCTGCAAGGCGCGCGTCGGGCGATAGCCCGCCGTTTCGAGCGCGGCATAGAGCGAAGACTGCACGGCGTCGATCGACGAAAGGCAGAACGCCGGCACCGTGCAATATTCCAGCGCCATCGGCGCCTCGTCCGCGTAGCGCAGGCGGTGGAAGCGATAGACCGGCGTGCCCGGGCTGAGACCCATGGTCAGCGATTCCTCGGGCGTCACGGTCCCCTGCGATTTGCGCAGCCAGGTGCTCGTCGGCACCCGGCCGCGCGCGATCATGTCTTCGGTAAACGAGGTCAGCTTGGAGAAGTTCTTCTCGACGCGGCTCGAGACGAAGGTCCCGGAGCCCTGCTTGCGGGTGAGAAGGCCCTCCGCGACGAGACCGTCGATCGCCTTGCGCACCGTGATGCGCGAGAACGCGAACTCCTCGGCGAGATCGCGCTCGGCCGGCAGCGCATCGTCGGGCGAGAGCAGGTTGCTTTCGATCGCCTGGCGCAGGCCGCGCTGAAGCTGCTGGTAGAGGGGCAGGTTTGCCGCCTCATCCAGCCGCCCGATCACCGTAAGCAGCCGCGCCACGTTTGCTCCTCCCTGCGGTTCCCGCGCAACAGGCGGGATTATTCGACCGAACATATAACCAATCTAATACCAAATCCATAGCAGATTTCCAAGTTTCTCGGATGTTCAAGGAAAATTGGTCTTGACATGGTAGCCCATTCGGAAAATGGTTCTATATTGGACTTGAATTGGTTCTTATGCCGGGTGGCGGCCCGATCAAGTCGTGGGGCTCAAGTTTAGGAGGGATCATCGCATGTCTTTTCGGGGGGTATTGGCCGGTTCGGTCAGCCTGGCGGCGCTGTTCGCGGCATCGCCCGCTTTGGCGGACAACGTTGAGACGGTCGTGGTGACCGGCATTCGCGCGTCGATGGATCGCGCGATCGACATCAAACGCAATTCGACGACCATCGTCGATGCGGTTTCCGCCGAGGATATCGGCAAATTCTCCGACAAGAACGTCGCCGACGCGCTTCAGCGCATACCGGGCGTCAACACGGTGTCGGCCGCGAGCGGCGAGGGCGGGTTCGACGAGAACGACCGCGTCTCGATCCGCGGCACCAATGCGAGCCTGACGCAGACTCTCGTGGACGGCCACACGATCGCGACCGGCGACTGGTTCATCCTCGACCAGTATCAGACGATCGGCCGCAGCGTCAGCTACACCCTGCTGCCGTCCGAGATCGTCGATACCGCCAGGGTCTACAAAAGCCAGGAAGCCGATCTGGTCGAAGGCGGCGTCGCCGGCCTGGTGGACATCCAGACGCGCCATCCGCTCGACTTCAAAGAGGACGTCACCTTCGAAGGCAGTGCCGAGGCGGCCTACACGACCTTGCGCAGCTCGACCACGCCGCAGGTCAGCGGCCTGTTCAACTGGAAGAACGGCAGCGACACCTTCGGCGTCATGGTCCAGGGCTTCTACGAGGCCCGCAACATCCGGCGCGACGGCCAGGAGTTCCTCGGCTACGCCAACGTCCAGCCCTATGTGTGCGATCCGGTGACCAAGGCCTGCACGGGCGATTTCGCCGCCAGCGTGCATCCCGACCTGATCGGCAAGGCCTATCCGACGCTGATCGGCTCGGCCCTGTTCCTGCAGCAGCGCGTGCGCGAAGGCGGCAGCGTGGCGGCGGAATTCCGCCCGAGCGACAGCTTCGACGTCCGGCTCACGGGCTTCTACTCGCACCTCTCCGCCAGCAATGTGAACAACAACTTCATGTTCTGGGGCACCAACGAGTACGGCCACAATGCGCCCTCGGCCTATACGATAAAGGACAATACGGTCATCGCCGCGACCTTCCCGGGCAAGGCCGGCGTCGCGCCGATGGTCACCGATTTCATCCAGCGTCCCGGCGGCGGCGCGGAAACCTACTTCTTCAGCGCTGACGGGCAATGGGCGCCCACCGACTCGCTGTCGGTCGGTTTCAAGGCCGGCTACAGCCATGGCGTCGGCAAGACCGATCCGCAGGTCGCCTGGGAAGGCGAGATCGCGCCGGCGACGGGCAACCTGGCGAGCTACGATTTCTCCAGCGGCATCGCCAAGGTCAGCGTGCCCGGCGTGGATCTCTCCAACGCGGCCAATCTGGTCAACGACTGGGCGTGGACGGCGGTGGATACCGCGGTGGACAGCGAGAGCTACGGCCAGATCGACATCGAGCAGAAGCTCGACTGGGGCGTGATCGGGTCGGTCAAGGCCGGCGCCCGCTATGCCGAGCACAGCCGCAAGAACGATCTTTACGACGGCGGCGTGTCCTATGGCGGATCGATCGGAAGCGATGTATCGACGCAGAACTATCCGTCCGACTTCGCCGACGCCTTCAAGATCCCGGGCATGATCACCAACGTGCCGGAAGGCAATACGGCGCTGATAGAAAAGCTGCTCTACAACAATACGAGCTGGCGGCCCTATCCGCAGACGCCGGCGGCGATCTCCAATCCGGCGAACGGCCGCTTCGACTGGCCGGCCAGCATGAACATGACCGAGGACGACTTCGCCGCCTACGCCATGGCCAATATCGGCGGCGAGAACTGGAAGGGCAATTTCGGCGTCCGTATCGTCAACACCAAGGAATACATCCGCCAATACGTCAACGATCCCGCGGGCCAGCACAGCGATTTCGGAAATTACGGCGTCAACGATCTCTCGCACAGCTTCTGGGACGTTCTGCCCAGCGCGAACATCAGCGTGAACATCAACGACGAGAACGTGCTGCGCTTCGCGGCGGCGGAGACCATGTCGCGGCCCGACTACAGTGCGCTGGGCGGCGCCGTGCAGCTGACCGATCTCAACCTCACCGGCAATGGCGGCAATCCGAACCTCAAGCCGGTCAAGTCGGCGAATTATGACATCAGCTATGAGTGGTACTACGCGCCGCAGTCGCTGTTTTCGGTCAGCCTGTTCTACATGGACCTGTCGTCCTACATCTCCTACGGCACCGCGCAGGCAAGCTATGTCAACCTGACGCTCACCGGCGCCAAGCCGACGCCGATCTACTCGACCTACACGATCACCTCGCCGTTCAACTCGAGCGGGCATGACGAAGGAGTCGAAGTCAGCTGGCAGCAGCCGGTCTGGGACGGCTTCGGCGTCAACGCCAACTTCACCTATGCGAACGGCGTCGATAACAATGGCGGGCCGCTGGTCGGCGATTCGAAGGAAACGGCCAATCTGACCGGCTATTACGAGAACGACTGGCTGAGCGCGCGGCTGTCGTACAACTACCGCTCCAAGATGCTCGTCGGACTCGACCGCAGTTCCGCCGAGAACCAGAACGCGTACAACACGCTCGACGCGTCGGTGCAGTTCACCGTCACCGACTACGCGACCATCACCTTCGATGCGCTGAACATTACGAACCAGACGCTGAAATACTACGCGGCAAGCGAGACACAGCCCCGCGCGCTCTACAGCAACGGCATGCAGCTCTATGGCGGCGTGCGCGTGAAGTTCTAGGTCAGGTGCGCCTGACGGGGTGCGCTGCTAGAAACACGGGCGGGGGACGCAGGTTCTCCGCCCTTGTGTTTTTCCGTCGATATGAAAGACCGGTGCAGATGATTTTCGGCCGTCGGCAGTTGCGGAACGTCGCGGCGGCGCTCGCGCTCGCCACGCAGGGCCCCGCCGCCGGCGCGGCGCCCCAGGCGCCGGCGATCTCCCTGGTGCCGGCCCCGGCGCATCTTTCGATGCTGGCGGGCGATTTCACGGTCGATACCTCGACGCCGCTGGTCGCCGACCGCGGCGATCCGGGCGCCGGGCGGGTGACAGCCTATTTTGCCGCGCTTCTGCGCCGGACGTCTGGGCTGACGCTGACACGGCGGGTCCAAGGGGACCATGCGATCATGTTCCGGCGGCTCCGCGACCCCGCTGCCACCGGCCGGGAGGGCTACCGCATCGCGGTGACGGCGGACGGCGTGACCGTGTCGGCGAGCCAGACGGCGGGTTTGTTCTACGGCGCGGTAACGCTCTGGCAGATCCTGACCTCATCGAAGGGCGCGGCGCCGCGCGTGACCGTTCCGGCGCTGCGGATCGACGACGGCCCCCGGTTCGGCTGGCGCGGCCTGCTGCTCGATTCGGTGCGCCATTTCCAATCCGTCGCGTTCATCAAATCGTTCGTCGATGCGATGGCGCGCGAGAAGCTGAACGTCCTGCAATGGCACCTGACGGACGACCAGGGCTGGCGGCTGGAGATCAAGAAATATGCGAGGCTGACGCGGGTTGGCGCCTGGCGCGTGCCGGCGGGCGGGCAATCCGATATCGATCCGGCGACGCACCGCCCGCGCCTTTATGGCGGCTTCTACACGCAGGTCCAGGTGCGCGATATCGTGGCCTATGCGGCGGCGCGCAACGTCACCATCGTGCCGGAGATCGAGATGCCCGGGCATGCGATGGCGGCGATCGTCGCCTATCCGCGCCTGGGGTCGGTGACCCAGCCTCCATCGGCCGTGTCGAGCGACTGGGGCGTGTTCCCCTATTTGTACAATGTGGACGACAGGACGTTCGGCTTTCTCGAAGACGTCCTGACCGAAACCATGGCGCTGTTTCCGAGCGCCTATATCCATGTCGGCGGCGACGAGGCGGTCAAGGACCAGTGGAAAGCCTCTCCTCGAATCCAGGCCAGGATGCGCGCGCTCGGGATCGCGGACGAGGACGGGTTGCAGAGCTGGTTCGTCCGGCGCATCGGGAAATTCCTCGCTGCGCATGGCCGGCGCCTGATCGGCTGGGACGAGATTCTCCAGGGCGGGATCGCGCCCCATGCGGCGATCACGTCCTGGCGGGGCATCGACGGCGCGGTTGCCGCCGCCAAGGCCGGTCACGACGCCGTCCTGTCGCCGGCGCCGGTTCTGTATTTCGACAATCGCCAGGCGGAGGGGCCTGACGAGCCGTCGGGCCGCGGCAAGATCGTGACGCTCGGCGATGTCTACGGCTTCGACCCGGCGCCGGCTTCGCTGTCGGATGACGCGCGCAAGCACATCATCGGGGTTCAGGCGAACATCTGGACGGAGCACATCCGCGAGCAGGCCAATGCCGCCTATGCCGCTTTTCCGCGCGCGGCGGCGCTGGCCGAGCTCGGCTGGTCGCCGGCGGCAGGTCACGACCCGGCAGGGTTCATGGCGCGCATGCCGGCCGAGATCGCACGCTACGATGCGTTCGGCCTGCCGCATGGCGCCTTGACCCCAAATCCGGAAGCGCCCGCGCCGCGCACGCGCGACAGCCACGCCTTGAAGCCCTGCAGCGATGCGATCGTTCTTTCCGTCGAAGGCCCCGTCCCGGCGGCCGGGCAGCGGCCGGTCTTCCTGCACGACATCATGAATCCGTGCTGGGTCTTCGAAAGGGCCGATCTGACGAGCATTTCCAGGATTACGGTGTCGGCGGGACGTCTGCCGTTCAATTTCCAGATCGGAGCCGACGCGCAGAAGATCGCGCTGCGTCCGCCGGCGACGCCGAACGGCGAGTTCGAGGTTCGCCTGGACGACTGCAACGGCGCGAGGATCGCGGATATTCCGATGCCGGCGCCGGGTCCGGACGAGGCATTGGTGTCGGCGAGCGGCGCCATCGCCGCGCAAAGCGGTGTGCACGACCTGTGCCTGCTCTTCACCCGGCCGGCGCTTGATCCATACTGGGCGCTGCACAGCGTGCGCCTCGTGCCGGGCCAATAGACCAGAGGGAGCCGGCGGTTTGTCCAATCTTATGCTCGTTGCGCCGATCCAGGGCTGGGTCGCTCCGCTGGCAGAGGTGCCGGATCCGGTCTTCGCCGAGCGCATCCTGGGCGACGGCGTGGCCATCGACCCGACCGGTTCGACGGTGCATGCGCCTTGCGATGCGCTGGTCCTGGCCGTTGCGCACCATGCCGTGACGCTGCGGGCCGCCAATGGCGCCGAGATCCTGATCCATGTCGGTCTGGAGACGGTCGCGCTCAACGGCCGGGGTTTCGTGACCCATGTGCGCGACGGCGCCAGCGTCCGCACCGGCGAGCTGCTCATCACCTTCGATCTCGATTTTCTCGCGGGGCACGCCAAGAGCCTGATTTCGCCGATCGTGGTCACCAATGGCGATGCGTTCGCCATCGCGCGGCGCCGCACCGACCGCGAAACCGGCCTCGGCGAATTTCTGATGGAGCTGCGCCCGTTGTCCGCGCTTGTCGCGGCGGCGCCGGACGAAGCGGTGCGCGATGTCGTCCTGCTCCTGTCCCATGGCCTTCATGCGCGTCCCGCCGCCGCCGTCGCGACG
>DASWOE010000237.1:0-2083 GCA_036398875.1 Rhizomicrobium sp. | reverse complement strand
AACCTCCTCAAACTCGCAAAGACGGCGAGAGCGCGAACCAGGATAGCTCCAGGCAATCCGGACCCAGATTCAAACAGATCGCTTGAAACGGTTACTCGGACAGGCTCCTAACATTACAGTTGCATAATTCCATGAACTCTGAATCGATGGGTCTCCATGATTCGGAGGTCATGGATGACGGGTGCATCGATCGAGGCGACGCTGGAGCTCTGGGCGTCATCGCTGCGGGACGTGAAGGCGCGGATACGGTCCTTGTTCACACAGGACCGGGTGGCGGCATCGGCCGGCTTGTTCCTCGACGGCCTGCTCGGGGATGAGCGGCGCAAGACCGGTTGGATGCGGGCGGAAGCGGCGGGCGATCCCGGTCCTTGGCGCCAGCAGGCCATTCTCGGCCGCGGCCGATGGGATGCCGATGCGCTACGCGACCTCGTGCGCGACTATGTGCTGGAGACGCTGTCCGATCCGGATGCGGTTCTTGTCCTGGATGAGACCGGGTTCCTGAAGCAGGGCAAGGCGTCCTGCGGTGTGGGGCGGCAATACACGGGTTCGGCTGGCAAGATCACCAACTGCCAGATCGGCGTCTTTGCGGCCTACGTCTCGCGCCATGGGCATGCCTTCATCGACCGGGCGCTGTATCTGCCCAAGGCCTGGACGGACGATCCGGCCCGGATGGCGGCGGCCCATGTGCCGCCGGGAACCTCGTTCGCGACCAAGCCGGGCCTGGCACTCACCATGATCGAGCGGGCGATCACCGCCGGTGTACCGTTCGGCTGGGTCGCGGCCGACAGCGTCTACGGCGTCGGCGATGTCGAGATGGCGCTGCGGCGCGGCGGCAAGGGCTATGTGCTCGGCGTGCCGAGCAGTCACAAGTTTAATTCCTGGGGCAAGCCGCAGCCGGTCGCAGGATCCGCCGAGGCGATCGCGCACGCACTCGATCCTTCGGCGTGGCAGCGCCTGTCGGCAGGGGACGGCACCAAGGGTGCGCGGCTGCACGACTGGGCCTATTGCGAACTGGCCGATCTCGATGCCGCCGAATATGACGACGAACGCGCCGGCCTGTGGACGCGGGGCTTGCTGATCCGTCGTAACATCGCCGACGAAGATCTCGCCTTCTTCACCACCTGGTGCCCCGCCGGAACGGGTATCGAAACCCTAGTCAAGGTCGAGGGGCATCGCTGGGCGATCGAGGACAGCTTCGAGACCGCGAAGAACGAACTCGGGCTCGACCACAACGAGACCCGCTCCTGGCACGGCTGGCACCGCCACGTCTCGCTGGTGATGCTGGCCTTCGCCATGATGGCCGTGATCCGACACCAGGCGAACGCCGCGCCACCCCAAAAAACGAAGCGTCAGGCTACCAAACCAAGCCGCTCTTGATCCAATGGTCGGTTCAGGAAATCCGCCGTATCGCCATTCGCCTCGCGCAACGACGCATCAGACCAGCCCATATCATCGCATGGTCGCTCTGGAGGCGCGCCCATCAGGCAACAGCCAAACACGCACACACCAGATCAAAAATGCAACTGTAATGCTAGGCTCGGCCGCATCATGCCGCTCTCAGCCCCCGCTCCCCGCGAGCCCATCCATACCCGCCAGGTCGAGTGCCGCGGCTACCGCCGCGCCGACGGCCTGTGGGACATCGAAGGCCATATGACCGACGTCAAGACCTATGCCTTCGAGAACGACTGGCGCGGCCCGATCACGCCCGGCGTGCCGCTCCATGAGATGTGGATCCGCATCACGGTCGACGAGGATCTGGTCATCCACGAGATCGAGGCGGTGACCGACCATTCGCCGTTCCGCATGTGCCCGGACATCGTCGGCAATTTCCAGCGCCTGAAGGGCCTGCGCATGGTCGCCGGCTTCACCGGCAGGATGAAGGCGGCGGTCGGCGGGACCGAAGGCTGCACCCACCTGGTCGAACTGATGGGCCCGATCGCGACGACCGCGTTCCAGACCATCATCCCCCTGAAGCAGCGGCGCGAGAAGACGGCGGCGGAGATCGCGGCAGCGGCCGACGCGCCGCCGCGGCGCCCGCCGCTGCTCGACAGCTGCCACGCATTCGCGTCCGACAGCCCGGTCG
>DASWOE010000236.1:0-1820 GCA_036398875.1 Rhizomicrobium sp. | reverse complement strand
AGCGTCACCCGGAGCCTCGGAAAACGTGGAGATTGCGCTGCACGCCGCGTCCTCCGCGGCTCCGCGTGCGAAATGGGCCGTCACAAAGGAGGCCATGACGATGGAGGGGTGGAATCGCGCCCCACAAGTTCTACATTGGTTCCATGCTTTCAGAATCGCGCGCGACGCCATGAGCGGTTTCGGCAACCGCTACAACGATCCTTTGGACGACGCTTTCGGCGGCGAGGAGCCGTCGCATGCGCCGCCGGTCCCGCGCGAGCCGCCCTATCTCGCCGGCCTCAACGCCGAACAGCGCGCGGCGGTCGAGGCGACCGACGGCCCCTTGCGGGGGCTGGCCGGCGCCGGCACCGGCAAGACCCGCGTCTTGACCACCCGCCTCGCCCACATCCTGCACGCCCGCAAGGCATGGCCGGGCCAGATCCTGGCCGTCACCTTCACCAACAAGGCGGCGCGCGAGATGAAGGAGCGCATCGGCGCCCTGATCGGCGGCGTGGTCGAGGGCATGCAGTGGCTGGGCACCTTCCCCTCCATCGGCGCGCGGATGCTGCGCCGGCATGCCGAGCTGGTCGGCCTCAAAACCAACATCACCATCCTAGACACCGACGACCAGCTGCGCCTCCTGAAACAGCTCATCGAGGCCGCCGGCAGCGACGAGAAGCGCTGGCCGCCCCGCGCTTTGCTCGGCCAGATCGACGGCTGGAAGAACCGCGGCCTCTCCCCGGCCGATGTGCCCGAGGGTGAGGGTCATGGCTTCGCCTTCGGCAAGGGCCGCGAGCTCTATGCGCAATATCAGCAGCGGCTGAAGGATCTGAACGCCGCCGATTTCGGCGACCTGCTGCTGCACGTCCTCAGCATCCTCAAAGCCCATCCCGACATTCTCGCGGACTACCGCGACCGCTTCCGCTACATGCTGGTCGATGAGTACCAGGACACCAATGTCGTCCAGTATCTGTGGCTGAAGCTGCTCGCCACCTCGTCCGGCAATGTCTGCTGCGTCGGCGACGACGACCAGTCGATCTATGGCTGGCGCGGCGCCGAGGTCGAGAACATCCTGCGCTTCGAGCGCGACTTCCCCGGCGCCAAGGTGATCCGGCTGGAGCGCAATTACCGCTCGACGCCCGCGATCCTGGGCGCCGCGTCGGGCCTGATCGCCGCCAACAAGGGCCGCCTCGGCAAAACGCTGTGGACCGAGGGCGATGTCGGCGAGAAGATCAAGGTCCAGGGCGTGTGGGATGCCGAGGAGGAGGCGCGCAACATCGCGAGCGACGCCGAAGACCTGCACCGCCAGGGCAACGCCTTCGGCCAGATGGCGATATTGGTCCGCGCCTCGTTCCAGATGCGCGAATTCGAAGACCGCTTCATCGCGCTCGGCCTGCCCTATCGCGTGATCGGCGGCCCGCGCTTCTACGAGCGCGCCGAAATCCGCGACGCCATGGCCTATCTGCGCCTGATCGCGCAGGGCGACGACGATCTCGCCTTCGAGCGCATCGTCAACAAGCCCAAGCGCGGCATCGGTGACGCCAGCGTGCAGGCGCTGAACAAATTCGCCCGCGCGCGGCAGATACCGCTGCTCGCCGGCGCGCGCGAGATCGCCCAGACCGACGAGCTGCCGCCCAAGGCGCGCAAGGCGCTGACCGAGCTCGCGGCCAATTTCTCGCGCTGGACGTCCACCGCGCTCGTTGTTCCGCATACGGAGCTTGCCGAGATGGTGCTGGATGAGAGCGGCTACACCGACATGCTCAAGGCCGACAAATCGGCCGAGGCGCCGGGCCGGCTGGAGAACCTGAAGGAATTCGTCCGCTCGATGGAGACCTTCGAGT
>DASWOE010000235.1:0-2006 GCA_036398875.1 Rhizomicrobium sp. | reverse complement strand
CCTATCAGCCCATCGTCGAGCTCGCCGGCGGACAGACCAGCCATTTCGAGGCCCTGGCGCGGTTCGCCGACGGCGCCACGGCGGAGACGATCGACATGATCGAGGCGCTGGGCGTCGCCGACGCCTTCGACCTGGCGGTCGTGGCGGATGTCGATCGTATTGTCGAGCACGATGCCGAGCGGGGTGTCGGACAACGCATAGCGATCCACCGTGTTGAGCCGGCGGTTGGCGACCGCCACCGTCTGCCCGTTGGCGACGATCAGGGTGGGAACCGGCGGCTTGTACTCGAATCGCATCCTGCCGGGCTTGGAGATGTAGAACTGGCCCTCATCGACCGCGCCGCTCGGCTCGATCTGGAGGAAGGCGCCCTTGAGCGTGGTGATGCCGTTCAGCGCGGCGCTGATCGCATCGAGCGCCGCGCGGTCGGCGTCGCTCAGCTCGATGCGGCGCTGCGGCTCAGGCTGGCCCGCGCCCATCAGGCAGGGCGAGACGAGGGCGACCAAGAGGGCGAAAGCGAAGCGGCGCATGGCGCTTCTTAAGGCCACTTTGTGTCGGGAGCTAGGCGTCTATTCCGCGGCCTGGATCGCCTGGCGCCGCTCCGCGGCATGCGGGCAGAGCCCGTCGATCAGCAGGTTCATCACCCCTTCCAGCTCGCGCTCCAGCTTGGGCAGCGTCAGCTTGGACCACAGCTGGGGATAGCGGAATTTCATGGTCGCGGACTGGACCATCTCCGCGGTGAACTCCTTGTCCGCCGTCTTGAACTCGCCGCGACGCTCGGCCTCGTCGAGCAGCTCGACCAGGATCTTGCGTTCGTTTTCCAGCATCCAATTGGCGAATTTCGGCCGTTCCTGGCTGATCACGCGGGCCATTTCATAGGCGCGCGGATCCTTTTCCAGCTTGTGATAGGTGCGCCGCAGCTCCTCGAACAGAAGATCGTGCAGCCGCTCGCGCGCATCCTTGCCGGGCTGGACGGCGAGCTTGCGCAGATGTTCGAGATGCCGGGAGTAATCCTCGGTCGCGATCGCCTCGGCGATGTCGAGCTTGCCGGGGAAGAAGCGGTAGAGATTGCCCGGCGACATCGCGCAATCGCTGGCGACCTCCGCCATGGTGGTCTTGCCATAGCCGAAATGCGAAAATCGCTTCTTCGCCGCCTCGACGATGCAGTCCCGGATGCTGTCTTTTTCTGCCATTCGTTGTCCAACCCAAGCAGGTTTGTTCTTGTGGCCTACAAGATAGTAGCGATTTCTGAATAATCAACAAATCGTTCAATCTTCCAAGTGCGAATGGAAGCTCCGGAAATGACGGAAACCTACACTCAAACAGGGCCTTATGGTTCCATCGCCGTCCTTGGCGCCGGCGCCTGGGGGACCGCGCTTGCCCGTGTCGCGGCAGAGGCGGGATGCAGCACCCTGCTCTGGGCGCGGGAATCGGCGGTCGTGGAGACGGTCAATCGCCGTCAGGAGAACGAACTTTTCCTGGCCGGGGTTCCGCTTCCGCGGTCGATACGCGCGACGGGCGCGCTTGCCGACCTGGCCGGGGCGCAGGCCGTCCTCATCGCCGTGCCGGCGCAGCATTTGCGCGCGACGCTGAAGGCGCTCGCGCCCCATCTCGCGCCGGCCACGCCGCTGGTGCTGTGCGCCAAGGGCATCGAACGGGCGACGGGAGCGCTGCTGACCGAGGTTCTGCGCGAAGAGATGCCGGCCGGCGAGCCCGCAATCCTGTCGGGCCCCTCCTTTGCGCGCGATGTGGCGAAAGGCCTGCCCACGGCCGTCACCATCGCGGCGCGGCTCGACATCGCGCGGCGGCTGCAGGCGACGATGGCGCATGCCCAGTTCCGCCCCTATGCCAGCGACGATCTGGTCGGCGTGGCGCTGGGGGGCGCGGCGAAGAACGTCTACGCCATCGCCTGCGGCATCGCCGACGGGCTGGGCCTGGGCGAGAGCGCGCGCGCCGCGCTTCTGGCGCGCAGCTTCGCCGAACTCGTACGTCTCGGCGAGCGGCTCGGC
>DASWOE010000234.1:0-9379 GCA_036398875.1 Rhizomicrobium sp. | reverse complement strand
GTGCCCGGCGGAATCATCCGATAGCTCCCGGCGATGGCGCCGATCGCGACATGGTGCAGATCGGTCGAGAAGATCAGCACCGCGCCCAGGAGCGAGAAGAAATTCCCGATCACCGCGCCCTGCTAGTGCTGGGTCGGATCGACGGTCTGGGCATAGGCAAGCCCGGTCTGGGTCGCGATCAGATAGCCGGCGACCTGCAGCGAACTCATGATGATGCGCGACATGCCGCCGATCAACATGCCGGCGGTCACTTCCTGGCCGATCAGAAGGCCGAGTTGCAGCGTGCTGGACGGCGCCTGGGCCGGATAGGCGCTCTGCACCACCGGCGTCATCGCCACCGTCACCGCCAGCGCCAGCACCAGGCGCACGCGCGCCGGAATGCCGCCTTCGCCCAGCGCCGGCAGCAGCATCATGATCGATCCGGTGCGCGCGAAGACCAAAAGGTAGGTCAGGATGATGCCGGACAGCGCGGGCAGGTGGACGTGCACGGCGGTCAATACGCCGCGATGCGCTGCGCGATATCGACCATCAGCCCGTTCATCGCCGATCCGGCGAAGGGCAGGGTGATCAGCAGGACGACGAAGATCGCGACGATCTTGGGCACGAAGACCAGCGTCATCTCCTGGATCTGGGTCAGCGCCTGGAGCAGGCCGATGCCGAGGCCGACCACGAGCGCGGTCAGCATGGTCGGCGTGATGACCTCCAGCAGCACCAGGATGGCGGAGCGGGCGAAGTCGATGGAATCTGCGGCCGTCATGATGTGTTCCGTTTCGCGAGGGGCCGCGTCAGATCGGCATGTTCATGATGGACTGATAGGCCTGCACGACCTTGTCGCGCACCGCCACGACCGTATCCAAGGTGATCTCCGCCTGGTTCACCGCGCCGACCACATCGACGATGTTGGCCTGGCCGGCGACCTGGCGCGCCGCCATGGTCTCGCCCTGCTTCATCGCGCCGATGCCGTCTTTCAGCGCGCTCTCCAGGAAATTCGAGAACCCGCCCGAACCGGCGCCGGTCGCGCCGGATGCGGCCGCGCCGCCGGCGCCACCGGCGGAGCCGATATTGGCGATCGACTGATAGGCCGCGGCGGCGGCGGCCGGAAGAATGGCCATGGTCTAACCCTCCGTCATTTCAAGAGATCGACGGTGCGCGCCTGCATCGTCTTGGACGCGTCCATCACCGTCAGGTCGGCCTCGTAGGAGCGCTGCGCCTCGCGCATGTCCATGATCTCGACCAGCGAGTTGACGTTGGGCAGCTTGACATAGCCCTTGGCGTCGGCGTTCGGATTGCCCGGATCGTAGCGCGTGGCGAAGTCGGACATGTCGGTCACCGCCTTGCCCGCGGTGACCAGGCTCGCGCCCAGTTCGCGGTCGAACTCGCTCTTCACCGTCGCGATCTTGCGGCGATAGGGATCGCCGCCCGGCGTCGCCGCGGTGGAGTTCGCATTGGCGATGTTCTCGGCGATGGTGCGCATGCGGTCGGACTGGGCCCGCATGCCCGACGCGGCGACGATCAGCGAAGTCGTGAAATCCATCCTCGTCTCCTTCAGCCGTGACCGATCGCGGTCTTCATCATGTTCATCGCCTTGGCATAGAGATTGCTGGCCGCCTGGTATTCGGCCTGGGTGTCGGAGACGCGGATCATCTCCTGCTCCAGCGAAACCGTGTTGCCCATCGGATTGGCCGCGACGTCGGGCGAACTGAAATCGGCGAAGTCGGCGCCGCCCTTCGGCGCGATCGCGATGTGGCGCGGGTCGGTGGTCGCGAGGCCGCCCTGGAACTGCGACGGCGCCGTCGAATCCTTCAGGATGTCGGCGAAATCGACGGGCTTGAGATCCTTGGCGGTGAAGCCGGGGGTATCGGCATTGGCGACGTTCTGCGCCAGCACGTTCTGCCGCGCGCTGAGCCAGCTCATGCGCTCCTTCAGCATCGACAGCAGCGGCATCTCGGACAGCGAAAGGGCCATCGTTTTCTCCGTATACGGAAAATTAGCCTTAACCGACCGACACGATGAGCCCGATCGATTAAGCGCGCCTTAACGCAAGCGGAAATTCTTGCCCGGCAAATCCGGCCGCTTTTTAACGCGCGATTAAGGTTGACGGCCGTTTCATGCGCGCATGGATGTGATCGATTTCGCGCGCTATATCGGCGCCCTGGCGCTGGTGCTCGGCCTGGTCGGCGCCGCCGGGCTGGCGGCGCGCCGCTTCGGCCTGTCGGCCCTGGTCAAGCCGGCCGCGACGCGGCGCCTCGCGGTGGTCGAGACGCTGATGGTCGGGCCGCGCCAGCGTCTTCTGATCGTTCGCCGCGACGGGGTGGAGCATCTTCTGCTCGCCGGCCCCGACGGCACCACGGTGGTGGAGGCCGCCATCCCGGCGCAAATCCTGCCGATCACCGCCGCGCTCCGGACGCCGGAGTGCCTGCCGTGAAAAGGCCCGCTCTCGTTCTCGCCGCTATGCTCGCGGCCGTGCTCATGGCGCCCCACGCGGCCCTGGCCGCCTCGCCGGCCGCCCATGCCATGGTCGCCGCGACCGCGGGCGCCACCGCGACCGCCAATGGCGGGCTCAACATCGACCTGTCGGGCGGCGGCATCTTCACCGACAAGATCATGCAGATCGTCGCGCTGATCACGATCCTGTCGATCGCGCCGTCCATCCTCATCATGATGACCAGCTTCGTGCGCATGGTGGTGGTGCTGTCGCTGCTGCGCACCGCGCTGGGCCTGCAGCAGAGCCCGCCCAACAGCGTGATCGTCTCGCTGGCGCTGTTCCTCACGCTGTTCGTGATGACGCCGACGCTGAAGGACGCCTACAACCAGGGCATCGTGCCCCTGGTCAACAACCAGATCACCACCGAGGTCGCGTTCGACCGCGCCGCGACGCCGATGAAGAAGTTCATGCTCGCCCATGTGCGCCAGGCCGACCTCAAGCTGTTCCTCGACATGACCAAGACCAGGGCGCCGGCCAGGCCGCAGGACGTCGCCATCACCACCATCGCGCCGGCCTTCATGCTCAGCGAGCTCAAGCGCGCCTTCGAGATCGGCTTCCTGATCTTCGTGCCGTTCCTGATCATCGACATGGCGGTGGCCTCGATCCTGATGAGCATGGGCATGATGATGCTGCCGCCGGTGATCATCTCGCTGCCGTTCAAATTGATCTTCTTCGTGCTGGTGGACGGCTGGCGCCTGGTCGCAGGCAGCCTGGTGGAGAGCTATCTCCATGCCCCGCCGCCAAGCTAGAGCAATTTCCATCTCTTCAAAATTGTCGTCCGGGCGGGCGGAGCAAGACCCATCGGGGCGCTGCGCGAGGGCTCCCGGCGCTGCGCGCTGCGTCCATGCGCCGTCGCCATCTCGCTACTCCGCCGCCTGGCGCACCTCCGCCGGCCGGCGCGCGCGGTTGAAGGGCCGGTCGCCCAGGATCGTGGCGCGGTTCATGATGCGCCGCTGCGGCAGGTAGTCGTTCACCGCATAATGCTGCGTGACGCGGTTGTCCCAGAAGGCGATCGAATTCTCCTTCCACTTCCAGCGCACCTGGTATTCCGGCTTCTGGATGTGCACGAACAGCATGTTCAGCAGCGCGGCGCTCTCCTCGCGGCGCAGGCCCTTGATGCGGTCGGTGAAGCCGTAATTGACGAACAGCCCGTCGGCGCCGGTCTCCGGATGGGTGCGCACGACGGGATGGATCACCGGCGGATGCTCCGCCACCGCCTTGGCGTGCTTCTCGGCGCCGGCCTGTCCCGCCACCGTGCCGCGCGCCGGAAAGCCGCGCGCGAAATCGTGCACCGCGTCGAGTTCGCTCAAAAAGCGCTGCAGCGGCTTGGACAGCCCCTCGAACGCGGCCTGCATGTTGGCCCAGCAGGTGTCGCCGCCCTCCGGCGGCAAGAGCTTGGCATAGAGGATGGCGCCCAGCGGCGGCGTCTCGATGAAGGTGACGTCGGTGTGCCAGGCGTCGTTGTCGGTCGGGTTGCCGGCATGGTTGTCGAGGATGAACATCTCCGGCGCCTCGGGCACGCCGGGATAGAGCGGGTGGGTGTGCAGCCGGCCGAAGCGCGCCGCGAAATCGCGGTGCTGCACCGGGCTGATGTGCTGGTCCTCGAAGAAGATCACCTTGTGCTTCAGCAGCGCGGCGCGGACCGCCGCGATCTCCTCGTCGCCTTGCGGCTTCGACAGGTCGATGCCGTCGAGGACGGCGCCGATGGTCGGCGTCAGGATGCGGGTCGAGACCTTGGCCATGAACGTCTCCGGGGCGGAAAAAGAGGCGGGCCGGAGTTTAAGACGGTCTGGGAACGGCTGCAAAAGGGGAGCTGCCGCCGTGCCCGAATTCCCCCTCCGGCCCGCGCAAGTTCAGGGAGGAAGGCCGGGCGAACCCGGCGATCGGATTAAACTCTAGTAAATCGATATAGTCAAAGGTATAACGTCCGGCGGGCTGCGGCACGGTGGCGGCGGGCGCTGCGCCGGCGTGTCCGCCGCCGTTCCCTTGGGCCGGCCCGTCCCGTAAAAGGGGCATCGAAGAAGGAGATCAGTCATGTCCTTGCGCATCGGCGATACCGCGCCGGATTTCGACGCCGACACCACCGAAGGCCGGATCAATTTCCACACCTGGCTCGGCGATTCCTGGGGCGTGCTGTTCTCGCATCCGAAGGATTTCACGCCGGTGTGCACGACCGAGCTCGGCGCCATGGCCAAGCTCAAGCCGCAATTCGACAAGCGCCATGTGAAGATCATCGGCCTTTCGGTCGATCCGGTGGACCGCCATGCGCAATGGTCGCAGGACATCGCGGAGACTCAGGGCACCGCGCCCAACTATCCGATGATCGGCGACACCGATTTCAACGTCTCCAAGCTCTACAACATGCTGCCGGCCGAGATTTCGGGCGATCCGCTGACGCGCACGGCCGCCGACAACCAGACGGTGCGCAACGTCTTCATCATCGGCCCCGACAAGAAGATCAAGCTCATCCTGGTCTATCCGATGACGGTGGGCCGCAATTTCGACGAGGTGCTGCGCGTCGTCGACTCGCTGCAGCTCGGTGCCAGGCACCGGGTGGCGACGCCGGCGAACTGGAAGCCGGGCGACGACGTCATCATCGCGGGCAGCGTCTCCAACGAGGAAGCGCAGAAGCTCTACCCCGGCGGCTGGAAGGCCCCGAAGCCCTATCTGCGGATCGTGCCGCAGCCGAAATAGGAGAATTCCGAAGACGGTCCGGGCCGCCAATGGTGGAAAACCCTGTGGCGGCCTGGACAACGTCTTTATTTCCATTATTCTGGAAATATGGAATCAACCGATGCCCTGACGAAGCTCGCGGCGCTGGCGCAGGAGACGCGCCTGGCGATCTTCCGCCGCCTCGTGCGGGCCGGTCCCGATGGCGAAAGCGCGGGCGCGATCGCCCAGGCGCTCGCCACGCCGGCGCCGACACTGTCCTTTCACCTGAAGGAGTTGGAGCGCGCCGGCCTCGTCACCCAGCGGCGCGTGAGCCGCAGCCTGATCTACGCCGCGCAGTATGACGGCATGCGCGATCTGCTTTCCTATCTGGTGGAGGATTGCTGCGCCGGCCGGCCGGAGATCTGCGATCTCGCGACGCCGGCGCGCCGCTGCTGATGCCCGTGCGCGAGCCCGTCTACAACGTCCTGTTCCTCTGCACCGGCAATTCGGCGCGCTCGATCCTGGCGGAGGCGCTCTTGAATGCGCAAGGCGCGGGTCGCTTCCGCGCCTTTTCCGCCGGAAGCCATCCCAAGGGCGCGGTCGATCCCTTCGCGCGCCTGACGCTGAAACAGGCCGGGCTGCCGGGCGGCGGCTATCGCTCCAAGAGCTGGGATGAGTTCGCACGGCCCGATGCGCCGGTGATGGATTTCGTCTTCACCCTCTGCGACGACGCGGCGGGCGAAATCTGTCCGGTGTGGCCGGGCCAGCCGGTGACGGCGCATTGGGGCCTGCCCGATCCCGCCGCGGCCCAAGGCAGCGAGGCACAGAAGGCGCAGGCCTTCCGCGACACGCTGCGGATGCTGTCCAGCCGCATCCGCATCTTCGCCGCGCTGCCGTTCGAGAAGCTCGATCGCCTCGCGCTCAAGAAGCACGTCGACGACATCGGCCGTGGTTGACCGGCGCCGCGCCCTCTGCGCCGAAGCCCTGGGCACCGCCCTGCTGGTCGCCGGCGTCGTCGGCTCGGGCATCATGGCGCAGCGGCTGACCCATGACGGCGCCGTGGCGCTCCTGTGCAACGCCATCGCCACCGGCGCGCTGCTGACGGTGCTGATCGCGATGTTCGCGCCGCTCTCCGGCGCGCAATTCAATCCCGCCGTCACGCTCGCCTTCGTGGTCCGCGGGGAAATGAGCGTCGGCGACGGCCTGCGCTATGCGGCGGCGCAGGTCCTGGGCGCGATCGCGGGCACCTTCCTCGCGCATGCCATGTTCGCGCTTCCCGTTTTCGCATTCGGCGTCGGGGTGCGCAGCGGCGCGCATCTGTGGCTCTGCGAAGCGGTGGCGACCTTCGGCCTTTTGAGCGTGATCTTCGCGCTGCGCGATCGCGGCGCGAATCTCGTGGCGCCCGGTGTCGGGCTCTACATCGCCGCCGCCTATTGGTTCACCGCATCGACGTCTTTCGCCAATCCGGCGGCGACCGTCGGGCGCGCGCTGACGCCGACCTTTGCCGGCATCCGGCCGCTGGATTCGCCCATGTTCGTGGTGGCGCAGGTCGCCGGCGCGCTGCTGGCCGCGGGTGTTGCATCCTGGCTGTTTCGGCCGCCGGCTCTCCCGACCGCAGCCCAGGCCTAGCTATCGCCGGCAATGCTGCGCCGCGGCCATGCAGCCCTTTCGGAGGTCCCCTGCATGTCGTCGCGAAAAAATTTTCGAGTCCTAACGCCCTGGATATATTGCGTAAAACTTAACCGTTGGCGCGGGCCTGCAAGAATTATTGCGTGTGCGAAGAATTTATCCTTGAAATCAAGCGGCCTGATACTAATCTTCTGAATGTTGAACCTTGAAGGAATTATTCACATGAACAAGTCCCGCTTTTTGGCCCTTTCTTTCCTTCTGGCGGCCACCAGCGTCGGTTCGGCCTATGCCCAGGCGCCCGCTTTGGCGGCCGGCACCTACAAGCTGACCGTCGGTTCCAAGACGCCCTGCGACGTCACCATCACCTCGGACGGCGCGCTCACCCCCGCCAGCACCTGCGAAACCGCGATGCCGCTGGCGAAATGGACGCAGATCGGCCCCACCGGCTACCAGCTCGTCTCCACCTCCGGCGAAACCTATGCGGTGATCAAGCCGCATGGCGAGCAGCTCGAAGGCACCACCTTCGCCGACCAGCGCAAGGTCGTACTCAGTCACTAAAGGGCGTGCAGCTATCGTCCTCCTCGTGGGAAAAGGGCCGCAAACCCAGCGCGGCCCTTTTTCTTTTGGCGCCGCGCGGAGGTACAATCGCCGCCATGGCGATGCACGACCACGGCATTCATGAGCACGGCATCTGGACCCACGATCACGTCTTCCTCGGCGCGGGCCACGACCGGGCGGAACGGCGCACCCGCCTCGCCACGCTGATCACCGCCTTGTTCATGGTGGTGGAGATCGCGGCCGGGCTGATGTTCGGCTCGATGGCGCTGGTCGCCGACGGCTTTCACATGGCGACCCATGTCGGCGCCCTGGGCCTCGCCGCCGGCGCCTATTGGCTGGCGCGGCGCCATGCCCGCGACACCCGCTTCACCTTCGGTTCGGGCAAGTTCGGCGATCTCGCCGCCTTCGCCAGCGCCATCGTGCTGGGCCTGATCGCGGTCGTCGTTGCGTTCGAATCCTTCGAGCGGCTGCTCGCCCCGGTCGCGGTCCACTACGCCAATGCGCTGGTGATCGCCGCGCTCGGGCTCGGCGTCAACCTCGCCAGCGCCTTCATCCTCAAGGACGATCACCACGCCCATGAGCACGGCCATGTCCATGCCGGTCCCGGCGATCACGACCATGCCGACAACAATATGCGCGCCGCCTATGTGCATGTGCTGGCCGACGCCGCGACCTCGCTGCTCGCCATCGCCGCGCTCGCGGCGGGGCTGTGGTTCGGCATCGGCTATCTCGATCCCCTGGTCGGCGTGATCGGGGCCGGCGTGATCGCGTCCTGGGCCTATGGCCTGATCCGCGACAGCGCGCTGGTGCTGCTGGACGCGGAAGACAATCCCGCGCTCGCCGCGCATATCCGCGACCATCTGCAGGAGAGCGCCGGCACCCGGGTCTGCGACCTGCATCTGTGGCGGCTGGGGCCTGGCCATCGCGGCCTGATCGTCTCGCTGGTCAGCCCGCTGACGACCGATTCCGAAGCGGTGAAGCAGGGCCTGCGCCGCCACTTCCCCGCTCTCAGCCATGTGACGGTCGAGGTCGCGGTCTGCGCCGATTGCGCCGCGCGATAGGCGCCGCCTCAGCCCTCCCGGGCGACGAAGTCGCGGGCCTGGGTTGCCAGTCGAAGCCCGTGATGACGCTTTTGCGGCGTGTTCAGCCAGCGGTTCATCGCCGCCGCCATCGCATCGCGCCACGGCGCATCGGGCGCCGTCGCCAGCTCGTCCTCGAAGGCGAACAGCATTTTCACGCGATGACAGGCGATGATCGGCTCGACGATGCCGTGATCGAACAGCCCCGCCATCGCATCGGCGATGAAGCTTCGCACATCGGCGACGCGCCAGCGCGCCACATCCTGCTGCGCCTTCACATAGGCCTTGTTGCGCCCGATGAAGAGCGCCAGCTGCAGCAGCGCGCGCGGCCACAAATCGGGCTGCGCCTCGCAGATCGGCCGTGCCGCATTGGCGAAGGTCAGCGCATGGGTGAAGTCGAGCCAGCTGACATTGTCGGCGACGGCGTTGTCGGTGGCGCGGTCGGCGTCGAGATCGAAATGCAGCAGGTTCCACGCCGCGGCGCCCAGCAGCGCGTCATAGATCTCGCGCGGATCGCGCCCTGCCGATTGCAGCGTGCGCGTCAGCGCCGCCGGCACCGGCAGGCCGATGAAATCCCGCGCCCGCGCCGGCGCGGCGCCGCCGCCCTGCCACGCCGCGAGGGCGGCGGCATAACCACGGAATTCGGGCAGCCTGTCCTCGCGCGTCGCCGCGACCAGGGAGCGCACCAGCGCCAGCATCAGCGGCAATTGCGCCTCGGGGCCCAGCGCCGCCGCCAGTTCGCGGCTCTTGCGCACATAGATCGCGCTGTGGCCGAAATCGGCATAATGCGACAGCGCCGCGCGGCCCAGCGTGCGGCCGATCTCCTCGCGCGCGACGCCGTCGCGCAGCGCCCCGCGCATCGCGGCGATGGCCGCCGCCTCGTCTTCCGCCTCCACGGCCGCCAGGAAGGCGTCCGCGTCCCAGGGCCGCGCCGCCTGCGGATAGGGATAGGGTCGCGCCCCCAGCGTGTCCCAGG
>DASWOE010000233.1:0-14608 GCA_036398875.1 Rhizomicrobium sp. | reverse complement strand
GACGATCGACCGCGGCGACGGCAGGATTGAAACGACTTACGCTTTGCTATCTGCGGTATCGGACGTTAACGTCCCTGCCGAGGGCGCCTATGTCGAGACCAGGGGCGTCGGCGTTGCGTCGGTCACGGGGCAGACATCCATCGGATTGTTCGACGTCGAGGTGCTGAGCCTGGCGCCGGGATGCCGTCTGGTGGTGGTTTCGGCCTCGGACGAACAGATCAAAGCCTGGCGCGAATTGCTGCGCGACTCCGGACCGATTTGCAGCAAGCGCCAACCGCGGGGAGACAAGACGCCATGACGAGCAGAATCGCGACCGTGCTGCTGACGGGTTTGTGCCTGGGCGGCTGCGTCGCCGGCCCGACGCCGCCCCTGATGTTCGTGCAGACCCAGACGGTCGGCATCGCCGCGACCGGGGGGACCGCCAGCCAGGGCGCCGAAATGACCTTCGGCTATCGCGACTTCGACGTCGCGATCGTGCCGACCGTGGTCTCCGACAAGGACGGCAACCCGGTCAAGAATGCCGACGGAACCGTGGCGCGGCTGACCGCCTATAATTCGTCGGGCCAATGCAATGCCGCGCCGTCGCAGCCGGCCGGGAGCGTGGCGCCGACCTGCGGCACCTTCGACGCGCTGTCGGTGCTGGGCCAGTTCGAGGTCGGCACCTCGGGCGGGACGAATGTGACGCTGGGCAAGTTCTTCGCCACCGGCACCGCCGCATCGACGCTGGCGGACGGCTTCAAGGCCAAGCTGAGCAAATAGCCGCATCCGGACGCGCGCGATGTCGAACCCGAGCCAGCCTGACAGTCCGTCGCCGCCGACGCCGCCGGCGCCGCCGAGCCCACCCTCGCCGCCCAGTCCGCCATCGCCACCGACGCCGCCAAGCCCACCGTCTCCGCCGACGCCGCCGTGCCCGCCGACACAGCCCAGCCCGCCATAGGCCAGGCGGGCCGCAGGGCAGTCGATCCGGGCGTGGCAATCGTGCAAATGTGCGCCGCCGCAACCATCAGCGCTTCGAACCGTGCCAGCCCCCGCCATCATCCTGTCCCATCCCCAGCTTGGCGAGAACATCGGCGCGGCGGTGCGCGCGATGAAGAATTTCGGTTTCGCGGATCTGCGCCTGGTGCGCCCGCGCGATCCGTGGCCGAACGAAAAGGCCCGCCACATGGCGGCCGGCGCCGGCGACCTGTTGGACAAGGTGCGGCTGTTCGACAGCGCCGAGGCGGCGCTCGGCGACCTGCAGCTGGTGTTCGCCGCCACGGCGCGCGAGCGCGGCGTCCCCAAGCCCGTGGTCACGCCGCCGGAGATGGCGCGGCAATTGCGCGTGGCGGCGGCGAAGGACATACGCTGCGGCATCCTGTTCGGCGGCGAGCGCGCCGGCCTCGACAATGACGAAGTGTCGCTGGCGACGGCGATCGTCACCATCCCGACGGCCGAATTCTCCTCCCTCAATCTCGCCCAGTCGGTGATGCTGATCTGCTATGAATGGTTCCGCGCCGCCGACGAGACGGCGCGGCAGCGGATCGATCACGGTCCGATCGCGCGCAAGGCGACCCGCGAGGAGATGTTCCAGCTCTTCGAGCATCTGGAGGGCGAGCTGCTGACCTCGGGCTTTCTCTATCCGCCCAGCAAGGAGACGCCGATGATCCGCCATATGCGGGCGCTGCTGAACCGCGCCAATTTGACCGACCAGGAGGTGCGCACCATCCGCGGCATGATCGTGGCGCTGGCCAAGGGCAAGTTCCGCCGTCCGCCGCCCAAGGGTGCGTGAGACCGCCCCATGAGCGCCCTTGCCTTCGTCATTTTCGGGCTTGTCGCGCTGGCCGCCGCGTCCTTCGCCGCCTGGCCGGTGCTGGCGCGCAGCGATCTGCGCGGCGGGGTGGTGCTGGCCGCGGCGGCGGCGCTGTTCATCGCCGGCCTGGGCGGCGGGCTCTATCTCTATCTCGGCCAGCCGGCGCTGGCGGTGCGGACCCTGGAAGGCCAGAAGGACCGCAGCCTGAACGCCTTGATCGGGCGGCTCGCTTTGGCCGTGCGCGGCCGCCCCTCCGATCCGCGCGCCTGGGCCCTGCTCGGCCGGGCCTATATGACGGCCCGCGATCCGGGCCAGGCAGCGAATGCGTTCGCCCGCGCCATCACCGCCGCCGCCGCCCATGGCAAGCAATATTCGGTGCTCTATTCCGCCTATGGCGAAGCGCTCGCCGATGCCGCTTCGGGCGCCGTCACGCCGGAGGCGCAAGGCGCCTTCGACCGGGCGATCGCGCTCGATCCCAAGGACATGGCGGCGCGCTATTTCCTGGGCCTTTCGGCCGCGGCGCACGGCAATGCGCCGGCGGCGCTGGCCTATTGGAACGGCCTTCTGGCCGAGACGCCGTCCAATTCGGCGCTGCATGCCGATCTGGTCGATCGCATCGCGGCGCTGACGGCACGCGGCGGCGGCGCCCCCGATATCGCGGCGATGGTGGCGGGGCTGGCGGCGCGGCTGAAAGCCGATCCCGGCGACCCCAAGGGCTGGCAGCGGCTGATTCGCGCCTATGCCGTGCTGGGCGACAAGGCCAAGGCGACGGCGGCGCTCGCCGAGGCGCGCAAGGCGGCGGGCGGGGACGGCGATGCGCGCGCCGCCCTCGATGCCGAGCAGAAGACGCTGGGCCTCTAGGTGTCCGCGGCGTGGGCGCGCAGCTTGGACCAGTCGTCTTCGGTGTCTTCGACGATGATCGTGATGTAGCAATAGTTCATCACATATTTGAACAGGCGCGAGCGGACCTTGCCCTTCAGCGGCACATTGCGCATGCCCGGATCGTCGCCGGGGATATCGACATAGTCGCCGACATTGGGAATCAGCGCGAACTGGTCGTGATCGACCTCGACGTCCACCGGCTGGGTGTTGTCCACCGGCCCGGCCCCACCCTTGGGCAGATAGCGATAGTCGATTCCGTATTTCACGTGGGCCTCTCCATGGCGCTGCAAGGCGGTTCGGAACGCATACTTACCGCGAGCACGGCCAAGTCAAGCGGGCGAAAGCGCCACAAAAGCGAACGGCGCCGCCGGCGCCGCCGCAAACCGAAAATGACGGAAAATTCAGCCGGAAACCCGGCCCTGCCAGACCGGCCAGCAATTCATCTTGCCGTGCGCTTTTTGCGAATTGTAGAGCTTCATCTGCGCGTCCGCGGCGCTCTGGCCCGCCTGCATCGCCATGAAATCGGAACCGCCGGCGCACCAGACGTAGAACTGATGCTGGCCGGAGGCGAAGAAATCGGCCTGCCGGGACGAGGTGAGATTGGCCGCCAGCGCCACGCCGGCCACCGCCACCACGATGCCGCCAACCGCAGCCCCCAGCACCCGCTTCATCGTCATGTCTCTACTCCGGCGTTGCAATACGCATAGGGCCCTTGGCGCGAGCCCAATTCCTTTCGTCGGGCGCTGCCGCCCCGGCCGTCTTTGCGTTCCGCCCCATCCGGCGCGTCCTTGCTTGCGGCGCGCCTTCAACCAACGATGGAACGCTACACAAGGCCCCGGGCCTTGTCATGCTTAATGTCGGCCGATCCGAAAACATGCCGAGCACAAACTTAACCGGTTGCCCGCGCGGCCGCGACGCCCATCTCGCGCAGCATCGCCTCGATCGCGGCGGCCGCATGCTCGACCTCTTGCACGTCGCGGCCCCGCGCCACGAGCTGCACGCCCGAGCCGTCCTCGCGATAATAGGGGTAGCTGCCGATTGCGACGTTCTTGTGATCCTTCTGGATGGCCTCCAGCCCTTGCGCGATACGCCCTTCGGCGACGCGCGCCTGCACCGTCGCCGCATGCACCACCGCGCCGCGCTTCAGCAAGGGTTCCACCGCATCGAGCATCGCGCGCATGATCATCGGCACGCCCGCCATCACGAAGACATTGCCGATATGCACGCCGGGCGCCGTCGAGACCGAATTGCGCACGAGTTCCGCGCCGACCGGCACCAGCGCCATGCGCTTGCGCGCGTCGTTGAACTCGCCGGGTCTGTAGCGCGCCGCCATCATCGCCATCGCCTCGGGGTGATAGTGCACCGCGACGCCGAAGGCGGCGGCGACGGCCTCGAAGGTGATATCGTCATGGGTCGGACCGATGCCACCCGTGGTGAATACGTAGGTGTAGCGGGCGCGCAGCGCATCGAGCGCGGCGACGATCTCGCTTTGGATGTCGGGAACCACGCGCGCCTCGCACAGATCGATGCCGAGCGCGCCGAGGAACCGCGCGATATAGGCGGTGTTGGTGTCCTGGGTGCGGCCCGACAGGATCTCGTCCCCGATCACGAGGATGGCGGCGGTTATGCGCTCGGTCTGGCTCATCGGGGCGGGCCGGTGTAAGAAAGGCGTAAGTTCCAAGGGCCTAGAAAACAGGGCTTTGGAGCCTACATCAAGCAGCCAGCCGCGAGACGCCGACCATGTCCTTTCTTCCCGACGCCGAAGCCTTCGAGGCCACCCGCCGCGCCCATTTCGCCGTGACGCTGCACAATCCGGCCGATTTCGAGGGTATGCGCCGCGCCGGACGGCTGGCGGCGGAGGTGCTGGACCTGCTGGTGCCCGAGGTGAAGCCCGGCGTCACCACCGAACATCTCGACCGGCTGGCCTATGACTATGTGGTGAGCCATGGCGCCATCCCGGCCTGCCTGGGCTATCGCGGCTACCGCCACACGCTGTGCACCTCGATCAACCATGTCGTCTGCCACGGCATCCCGAACGACAAGCCGCTGCGCGACGGCGACATCGTCAACATCGACGTGACGGTGATCCTGGACGGCTGGCACGGCGACACCAGCCGCATGTATCTGGTCGGCGACGTCAAGCTGAAGGCCAAGCGGCTGGTCGATATCACCTATGACGCGATGATGCGCGGCATCGAAGCGGCCAAGCCGGGCAAGACCACCGGCGATATCGGCCATGCCATCCAGTCTTTCGCCGAAGGCCAGGAGCGCTGCGCCGTGGTGCGCGATTTCTGCGGCCATGGCGTGGGGCGCGTCTTCCATGCCCTGCCCAACATCGTGCATTATGGCAAGCCGGGCCACGGCATCGGCCTGAAGCCCGGCATGTTCTTCACCGTCGAACCGATGATCAACCTCGGCGGCTATGGCGTGAAGGTGTTGAACGACGGATGGACGGCGGTCACGCGCGACCGTTCGCTGTCCGCCCAATTCGAGCATTCCGTGGGTGTCACCGAGGATGACGTCGAAATCTTCACCCGCTCGCCCAAGGGCTTCGACAAGCCGCCCTATTTCTGAGCCCGCGCTGGGCGAGATGGGCCGGCTGTTCGTCGCCGCGCCGCAAGCCGCAAGTGCCGCGCCCCCGCACCAGCTTGGCCATCGCGAAAGGCTGCGCGAGCGCTTCCTCGAAGGCGGCGCCGGCGCGATGCCGGACTACGAGCTGATGGAGCTGGTGCTGTTCGCCGCCATTCCCCGGCGCGACGTCAAGCCCCTGGCGAAGGCGCTGATCGCGCATTTCGGGAGCTTTGCGGAGGCGATCGCGGCGCCGCGCGCGCGGCTTCTGGAGGTGGACGGCATCGGCGAGGCCGTGGTCGCGCAATTGAAGATCGTCGAAGCCGCGGCGCTGCGCCTGTCGCGCACCGCGATGCTGAACAAGCCGGCGCTGTCGTCCTGGACGGCGCTCATCGACTATTGCACCGCGGCCATGGCGCGCAATCCCAACGAGGAATTCCGCACCCTGTTCCTGGACCGCAAGAACATCCTGATCGCCGACGAGGTGCAGACCAAGGGCACCGTCGATCACACGCCGGTCTATCCGCGCGAGATCGTCAAGCGGGCGCTGGAGCTCGGCGCCTCGGCCATCATCCTGGTGCACAACCATCCCAGCGGCGATCCGACGCCGTCCAGGGCCGATATCGACATGACCCGCGAGGTGAGCGCGGCGGCCAAGGCGCTGAAGATCGCGGTGCACGACCACCTGGTGATCGGCCGCAGCGGCCATGCCAGCTTCAAGGCGCTGGGACTGCTGTAGAAGAGCCTTGCCGGGCGTTTGCGCCGGGCTGCTATAGTCGCGGCCAAAGCGGGGATTTCATGCTGCGTTTTGCGATGCGCGAGGCCGGGAAGCTGGGCCTGGGCCTGGTGGGCGCCGTGCTGCTGGCGGCGGCGATCGCCGCCCTGGCCGATCGCCATGCCGGCGACGGCGCCTTGCCGTTCCTGGCCGCCTGGGGCCGCGCGCTCACCGGCTTCCTGCACCTGGATTTCGGCTCCGGCGCGATGACCGGCGCGGACGCGCTGGGCGAACTGGGCACCCATCTGCCCCTCACCCTGGGCCTGGTGTTCGAGGGCCTTGCGGTCGCGCTGATCGTCGGCGTGCCCGTGGGCGTGATGTTCGGCTCGGGCCCGGCCCGGCGCGCCGCGGCGCCGCTGGTGCAGGTCGTATCGGCGGTGCCGATCTTCAGCGCCGGCCTGGCGCTCGCCTATGTCGCGGCGACGGTGCTGCACTGGCCGGTGCCGCGCGGCACCGGCGTCGCGACCGGGCTTGCCCTGGTGCCGCATAGCGGGCGCGAGGTGGAAGCGCTGCTGCTGCCGGTGCTGACGGTCGGCCTGGCCGGCGCGGCGGCGGCGCAATTGGCGCTGCGGCGTGCCGGGGCGGAAGGCGCGCGCCAGCCCTGGCGAATGCATCTGCGCCGCATGGGCCTGACCGCGTTCGAGATCGAGACCATCTATGGCGTGCCGCAGATCATGGCCGGCCTGCTGTGGAGCCTGGGCGAGGTGATGCTGGCGCTGTTTTCCGCCGCGGCGGTCGCGGAGTGGGTGTTCAACTATGCCGGCGCGGCGGATCTTTTCGTCAAATCCGTCGCCCTGCACGATTGGGCGATCGTGGCGCCGATCCTGCTCAGCTTTGCGGGCCTGACGATGATCGCCGCGTTCATCGGGCGCTGCGCCGCCTATCCGCTGGCGGCGACGGGAACCGAGCGATGACCGCGGCGACGGCGACGCCCTGGCGCGCGAACGGCCCGTCGCTGCACGCGATGCTGCAGATCGCCGGCTGGGTCGGGCTCGGCCTGATAGCGGTGGCGGTCAGCCTGTCGGACTTTCTGGCCAGCGCGCCGGCGAACGCCACCGCCATCGGCCCGCTGCTGGCGGCGCCTTCGGCCGATTTCCGCTTCGGCACCGACGTGCTGGGCCGCGACATGCTGAGCGAGACGCTGCACGGCCTCAGCCGGACGGTGCGCGGCGCCCTGCCGGCGACCGTGGTCACGCTGTTCGCCGGCGCGCTGTTCGGTTTCGTCGCGGCGCGCCTGCCGCGCGGCCTGGCGCTCGGCCTGCGCGGACTGATCGGGATCGCGGCCTCGCTGCCGGCCCTCTTCCTTGCCCTGCTGGCGATAGGGCTGACCAGCCGCGACTGGGTGAGTGTCGCCGCCGGCCTCTCTGCCGCGCCCTTCGCCTTCGTCCGCGCCTTCGACCGGGCGCGCCAGCAGGAGCGGACGACGCATTCCGAATATGCGCGCGCCACCGGCATTTCCGGCGCGACGCTGATGCGGCGCGACCTGGTCTATGAGTTCAGCGACACGCTGTTGTCGAGCGCGGCGCGCGCCCTGGCCGCGGTGACGATCATCCTGTCGACGCTGAGCTTCCTGGGGTTCGGCGCGGTGCCGCCGCACCGCGACCTGGGCCTGATGATCGCCGCCGCCAAATCGTATTTTCTGCATGCCTGGTGGACGGCGGCCTTTCCCGCTTTGGCGCTGACGCTGCTGATCCTGTTCGCCCGCCTGGCGGCCGGGCTGGACGAGGGCGAGCGCGCATGAGCGAGCAGAGACCCATCATCGAAGTCGAGGATTTCGGGATCGTCCGCGGCGGCGCCAGCGTGCTGGAAAAACTGTCGTTCAGGCTTTGCGGCGGCGAGACCCTGGTCGTCCTGGGCGACGCGGCCAGCGGCAAGGACGCGCTGCTCGGCGTGCTCGGCGGCTATGGCGGGCGCGGCGACGAGCCGAGCGGGACGATCCGCTATGGCGACGGCGCGGCGCTGCCGGCCGTCAAGCGCGCCAAGCCGCCGATCCGCATCGTCTATCTCTGCGCCGCCTCGGACCAGCCGCTGAACCCCCATGCCAGCGTCGCATCGCAGCTTTCGCGCATCGTGGCGCGGCGCCATGGCGGCCCGCGCGCCAGCGCCAGCGAAGAATTGCGCCTCGCGCTCGAACGGCTGCCCGGCGCGCCGACGCTGGGCGAATTGGGCCGGCGGCCCGGCGAAGTGGATGCGACGGCGCTGAGCTGGGCGCTTCTGGCGGCGGCGCTGGCGCAGGCGCCCGACCTTCTGATCGCCGATCACGCCTTCGCCGATCTGACGCCGCGCGCCATCAAGACGGTCGTCGCCGCGCTGGCGGCGGAGCAGAAGCGGACCGGCTTCGCCCTGCTCTATGCGGCGCGGGGCCTGAAAACCGCGGCGCAGCTGAACAGCCGGGTGATCGTGCTGCGCCAGGGCAAGGTGATCGAGGAGGGCCCGTTCGCCAAGCTCGCCGGCGGGCAGAGCCATGCCTATACGCGCACCCTGTTCAAGGCGATGCCGGGAACGCAGGACATGAAGCCGCCGCGCAATGCGACGCGCGGCGAGCCGCTGCTGCAGGTGCAGGCGCTCGATCTGATCGGCGACGGCAGGAGCGCCAGGACGCGCGACGGGATTTCGTTCGAGCTTCGCCGCGGCGCCTCGCTGGCGCTGATCGGCGAGGAGGGATCGGGGCGGCGCGCGCTGGTGCGCGCCCTGCTCGGCCTGGATCACATCGCGGGCGGGCGCGTGGTGCTCGACCAGGTCGATATGAGCATCCTGTCGGCGCCGATGACCTCGCGCCTGCGCCGGCGCATCGCCTTCATCACCGGCGCCGACGACGCGCTCGATCCGCGCATGACGATCTGGGACACGGTGGACGAGCCCTTGCGCGCGCATCTGCGCCTGCCGCGCGACATGGTGGCCGGCCACCGCGAAAGCGCGCTCAAGCGCGTGGGCCTCGCGAGCCATGACGGGCGCCAGGCCGTGGCGGCGCTGTCGCCCTATGACCGGCGGCGGCTGCAGGTGGCGCGCGCCATCGTCAGCGCGCCGTTCCTGGCGGTGATCGACGAGCCGCTGCGCGGGCTGGACGCCTTCGCGCAGTCGATCCTGATCGAGCTGCTCGACGATTTCCGCCGCCAGGAGGGGCCCGCCTTCCTCGTCATCACCGCCGATGTCGGCATCGCCCGGGCGCTGGCCGAGGATGCGATGTTCTTCAAGGATGGCCGCGTCGCCGAGCGCGGGCCGTTGCGCGAAATCTTGAAGAATCCCAAGGACGCGGAGACCAAGGCGCTGATCGCGGCCGTGATTCCGGCCGGGCCCTGACGGGCGTGGATTCGGCCGCCCGTTGGACCTATAAGGCGGGGTAGCAAGCCGGTTGCGCCATGATTCCCCGCTATTCCCGTCCCGACATGGTTTCGCTCTGGTCCGACGAAACCAAATACCGCATCCATTTCGAGATCGAGGCGCATGCCGCCGACGCGCTGGCGCAGCTCGGCGTGATCCCCAAAGAAGCGGCCGCCAAGGTGTGGGAGAAGGGCCGCGACGCGGTCTTCGAGGTGGCGCGGATCGAGGCGATCGAGAAGGAGACACGGCACGAGACCATCGCCTTCCTGACCCATCTGGCGGAGATCGTGGGGCCCGAGGCGCGCTTCGTGCACCAGGGCATGACCTCGTCCGACGTGCTCGACACCACGCTGTCGGTGCAATTGGCGCGGGCGAGCGACATCCTGATCGGCGACGTCGATCTGCTGCTGGCGGCGCTGAAGCGCCGCGCCTTCGAGCACAAATACACCCCGACGATCGGGCGCAGCCACGGCATCCATGGCGAGCCGACCACCTTCGGGCTCAAGCTCGCCGGCTTCTATGCCGAATTCGCGCGCGCCAAGGCGCGGCTCGTGACGGCGCGCGCGGAGATCGCCATTTGCGCCATCTCCGGCGCGATGGGCACCTTCGCCAATGTCGATCCGTTCGTCGAAGCCCATGTCGCCAAGGCGCTGGGCCTGACGGTCGAGCCGGTCTCGACCCAGGTGATCCCGCGCGACCGCCATGCCGCCTATTTCGCGGCGCTGGGCGTGGTGGCCAGCTCGATCGAGCGGCTGGCGACCGAAATCCGCCATCTGCAGCGCACCGAGGTGCTGGAGGCGCAGGAGTATTTCGCGCAAGGCCAGAAGGGCTCCTCCGCCATGCCGCACAAGCGCAATCCGGTGCTGACCGAGAACCTCACCGGTCTCGCCCGCATGGTGCGCGGCTATGTCGTGCCGGCGCTGGAGAACGTGGCGCTGTGGCACGAGCGGGACATCTCGCATTCCTCGGTCGAGCGCTTCATCGGGCCCGACGCGACAATCACGCTCGACTTCGCGCTGGTGCGCGCCGCGGGCGTGATCGACAAGCTCCTGATCCGCGCCGACCGGATGCGCAAGAACCTGGATTCGACGCAAGGCATCATCCATTCGCAGCGCGCGCTGCTGGCGCTGACCCAGGCCGGCATCGAACGCGAGGCGGCCTATAAGCTCGTGCAGAGCAACGCCATGCGCGCCTGGGACGGCGAAGGCACGCTGCTGGAGCTTCTGAAAGCCGATCCGCAGGTGGCGAAGGCGGTGCCGGCCAAGGACCTGGAGGCGATGTTCGACCTCGACTACCACACCAAGCACGTCGATACGATTTTCGACCGGGTGTTCGGCTGAATCCGCGCTGTCATCGCGGTCCAGCGATGCGGTAGCATCGCGCGATCCGCGATGACTGGGGTGGAAGATGATCTCCGCAAAGCTTGCCTTTCGCATCAGCCTCGGCGGCGCGGCGGTGATCGTCCTGCTGAGCCTGCTCGGCGCATTCCAGCCGGCGCCGGCGCCCTGCGGCGCGCTCGCCAAGGGCTATGCGCCGGTGATCGCGGAGGAACTGGCGCGCTCCGTCGCCGATCTGCACGCGATCTTCGGCGACGCGCCCAGCGCCTGCCGCACCGCGATCGCGAACAAGCTCGATTTCGTCACCCTGATCGACAGCCTCGTCTTCATTCCCGCCTATGGCGCGTTCCTGCTGTTCTATTTCCTCGGCATGGTGCCGCGGAACGAGCAGGCGGCCTTTGTCGGCTTCGTCCTCTGCGCCATCGCCCTCATCGCCGACTATGCGGAGAATGCCGGCCTGTTCCAGGTCGCGGCCCTGCCCGATGTCGATGGCGTCTGGCTGGCGCTGCTGCCCTGGGCGACGGGGGTCAAGTGGATCGCGCTGGGGCTTGCCGGCGCGGTCGGCGGCATGATCCTGATCCAGGCGGGGCGGATGAACTATCCGGCGGCGGCGCTGTGCGGCCTGAGCTTTCTCGGCACCGTGCTCGGCATCGCCAATCCGCATCTGTTCGGGTCCAACATCTCCAACGCCGTGGTGCTGAGCTGGATCGTGTTCCTGGTCGTCGATATCCGCGGCGCGTTTTTCGCGCGGAGCGGCGAGGCCCTTCCGCAATAGCGCGCTATGCCGCGCGCAGCGTGTAGCGCACCGGCAGCGTCTTGAGGCCGCTGACGAAGGCGGCCTGCACCCGCGCCGGCCTGCCCGTCAGCGCGATCGCATCGAGCCGGCCGATCAGTTCCTTGAAGAAGGCGCGGATCTCCATCTTGGCGAGATGCTGGCCGAGGCACAGATGGGCGCCATAGCCGAAGGCGACATGGCGGTTGTTCTCGCGATCGACGCGGAAATCGAAGGCGTCGGGCCACACCTCCTCGTCGCGGTTGCCCGAGAGGTAGAGAAGCTGCACCGCCTCGCCATGCGCGATGGTCTTGCCGCGCAGCGCGTAGTCGTCGCCGACATTGGTGCGCATAAAGTGCTGCACCGGCGTCGCCCAGCGGATGATCTCGTCCACCGCGCCGTTCAGCAGATCCGGATTCGCCTTGAGCCTGGCCAACTGGCCGGGGTTTTCGATCAGCGCCAGAAGTCCGCCGGCGATGCAGGAACTGGTCGTGTCGTGGCCGGCCGTGGCGACGATGATGTAGTAGGACGCGGTCTCGATCGGGCCGAGGGGCTGGCCGTCGATCCGGCCGTTGGCGATCACGGTGGCGAGGTCTTCGCCCGGATGGTCGCGGCGCTCCTGCGTCATCTTGTTGAAGTACAGGAAGAAGTCGGCGATGACGTTGGTGTCGGACGGACGGTCTCCGCGCCGCATGTCGGGATCGCCGCCGCCGAACAATTCCTGGGTCAGCTTGAGCATTTGGGGCTCGTCGCTCTCCGGCACGCCCAGGATCGACATGATGACGTGCAGCGGATAGTAGACCGCGATGTCCCTGGCGAAGTCGCATTCCGGTCCCATCGCCATCATCTTGTCGACATAGCGTTTGGCGAGCTCGGTGGTGCGCGCCTCCAGGTTCTTGCGCAGGTTCGGCGGCATGAACCAGGCCTGGGTGAGGCCGCGATAGGCGCGGTGATCGGCGCCGTCCATGTCGATGAGGGTGCGCAGCGGCGAGACCCGGCCGGTCTTCGGGTCCGGGCCGCCCCACATCGCGGCGAGATCGTGCTCCGCCGGGATGTTCATCAGCACCGAGCGCGGCTCGTTGTGGAACTGGTCGTTGAGCTTCTCGATCTCCAGGATGTCGGCGTGCTTGGTGATCGACCAGAACGGGCGAAACCCCTCCGGCGCGGTCCAATGCACCGGATCGTTCTTGCGCAGGTCGGCCAGCAGGCCGTGGATCGGCGCGTCGCCGCCATAATTGGCGATATCGACGAGGGCGTTGTCGAGATCGGTCGCCATGGCGCAACATCCTGTGAATTCGACGCGATCTACTGCGCCGATTTCCGCGGCGGAAGTCAATTCGCCAAGGCGAACGCGACCACCCGGTCGCCGCGTTTGGTGTCGAGCTTGGAATGGCCGCCGGCGGCGATGACGACATATTGGCGGCCTTTCCAGACATAGGTCATCGGCGTCGCCTGGCCGCCGGCCGGCAGCCGGCCCTTCCACAACTCCGCGCCCGTCTTCGCGTCGAAGGCGCGCAGGTAATCGTCCATCGCGGCGCCGATGAAGACGAGACCGCCTGCCGTCACGATAGGCCCGCCGAGATTGGGCGTGCCGGTCTTTCCCAGCAGATATTCGCTGAACGGCGCCATGTCCTCGGTGGTGCCGAGCGGCACCGACCACACGATCCTGCCGGTGCGCATGTCGATGGCGTGGAGCTGGCCCCAGGGCGGCGGATTGCAGGGCATGCCGAGCGGCGACAGCAGGGTCTCGCGCATCATGCCGAACGGCGCGCCGTCATTGGGCGAGACCTCCTTGTCGAAGAAGCGCTCGCGCACGTCGTGGAAATCCCTGCGGCGGATCAGCGTCACCAGATGCATCGCGCTCGACGTGTTGACGTAGGCGAGGTCGTGCGCCTGGTCGAAGGCCAGCCCGCCCCAATTGGTGCCGCCGCCGGTGAAGGGATAGACGATCGTGCCTTGCGTCGAGGGCGGGGTGTACAGCCCGTCATGGCGGGCGCCGGCGATGCGATCGCGGCATCTTCCGCGATCCCAGAAGGTGAGGCCGAACGCGTCGTCGGGCGCGATCCGGCTGGGGGCAAGCGGCGCCGGGGCGACCGGAAAGGGCTGCGTCGGCGACAGCAGCTCCCCCGGCGCGCCGCCCTGCGGCACCTTGCGCTCGACCACCGGAATGAGCGGGGCGCCGGTGGCGCGGTCCACCGTGAAGAGCAGGCCCTGCTTGGTCGGCTGCAGCACCGCGTCCGCCGTCCTGCCGTGCCAGGCAACGGTGCCCAGCGTCGGCTGCGCCGGGATGTCGTAATCCCACACGTCGTGATGCGTCGTCTGGAACGACCAGGCGACGCTGCCATCGGCGACGTGCAGTGCGACGATGGCATTGGCGTATGTGCCCGAACCCGCGCGCAGGCCGCCGAAGAAATCCGGGCTCGCGCCGGAGACGGGAAGGATGACGAGGCCCCGCGCTTCATCCACGCTCATCGGCGCCCAGACATTGGCGGCCCCCGCGCGGAAAGGCGGCTTGCGGTCCGCCAGGGGATCGAACCGCCATTTGAGCGCGCCGGTCGCGGCGTCGAAGGCGTGCACGCTGCCGCGCAGCTCATCGACCTTCTGGTTGTCGTCGATGGCGGAACCGACGATGACGAGGCCATGGGTGACGACGGGCGCGGAGGTGGTGTGGATGCGGCCGAAGCGCCGGGTCCGGCCCTCGCGCTGCTCGCCGGGCGGGATCACCACGGTGCCGGCGGTGCCGAAGCCCGCCCAGGGCTTGCCCGTCTTGGCGTCCAGCGCGATCAGGCGGCGGTCGGCGGTGTTCAGATAGATCCGGCCGGCAGCGTAGGCGACGCCGCGGCAGACATAGTCGTTGGGATAGCGGATATCGGAATTGAGCCCGGGATCGAAACGCCAAATTTGCCGGCCCGTGCCCGGATCGAGGGCGCTGACCTCGTTGAAGGGGGAACAGACATAGAGGCGGCCGTCGGCCAGGATCGGCGTGTTCTCGAACGAGGCGCGCGTCATGGCGGAGGCATGGGTCGTCATGTCGCCGGTCGAATAGGTCCAGGCGACGGCCAGCCGGCCGACATTGGCCGGGTTCAGCTGACGCGCCGCCGAGTGGCGCTGGCCGCCCGCATCGCCGCCATAGGCCGGCCAGCCGGGGTCGGCCGCCTGGGACG
>DASWOE010000232.1:0-1662 GCA_036398875.1 Rhizomicrobium sp. | reverse complement strand
AACACCCCCGGCATCTGGTCCGACGAACAGACGGCCGGCTGGAAGCCGGTCGTGGAGGCCGTGCACAAGAAGGGCGGCCACATCTTCCTGCAGCTTTGGCATGTCGGGCGCATTTCCGATCCCATCTATCTCGACGGCCGCCAGCCGGTTTCCGCCAGCGCCGTCGCGGCCAAGGGGCATGTCAGCCTGGTGCGGCCGGAGAAGGATTACGAAGCGCCCCGCGCGCTCGAGACGGGCGAAATTCCCGGCATCGTCGCCGCCTACAAGACGGGCGCGCGGAACGCGAAGGAAGCCGGCTTCGACGGCGTCGAGATCCACGGCGCCAACGGCTATCTGCTCGACCAGTTCCTGCAGGACAGCACCAATCACCGCACCGACGCCTATGGCGGCAGCCGCGAGAAGCGGGCGCGCCTGATGCTCGAAGTCGCGGACGCCTGCTGCGAGGTCTGGGGCGCCGATCGCGTCGCGATGCATCTGGCGCCGCGCGGCGATGCGCACACCATGGGCGACAGCGACCTGAAAGGCACCTTCACCTATGTCGCGAAGGAACTGGGCAGGCGCAAGCTCGCCTTCCTCTGCGCCCGGGAGCGCCAGGCCGCCGACTCGATCGGTCCGGCGATCAAGGAAGCGTTCGGCGGCGTCTATGTCGCCAATGAGGGCTTCACGAAGCAGAGCGCGCAGGCCGCGCTCGACGGCGGCATCGCCGATGCCGTCGCCTTCGGCAAGGACTACATCGCAAATCCCGACCTCGCGGAGCGGTTCCGGGCGAACGCGCCGCTGAACAAGTGGGATGCGACGACCTTCTACGCGCCGGGCCCCGAGGGCTACACCGATTATCCCGCGCTGGAGACGGTGGCGGCGTAGCGGCCGGCCCTGCCGCGGCGCGGCTTTCGGAAACCGCTTTGGGCGCTTCCGGTTCGCCACGCGATCGCGATCGGGATCGGGAAAAAGTGCCCAGGGACGCAAGGGAGGGGGAATCGCCTGCGTCGCCTGGGCTCCAGTTGCCCGGCGCGGTCCGGAGGGGGAAAGGACGCGCCGGCTTGTTGGAATGAATCTAAGATGGCTCTCCAAAGGTTCAAGTAGTTCGGAATTATTCTAAGAATGGCCTTGATTTCTAGGAATTCCCGCCCGAATATGTACTTGACACCACAAAAGCGAGGATTATATTAGGGACACGCTTTTAAGACCGATGCCCCGCTATGAATACTTTCTCAGACCGCCGCTTTCACGACGAGGACGCCGCCCGGGCTTGGTTCGAGGCCGCACGCTGGCCGACCGGCCCGGTCTGCCCCCACTGCAGCTCCCAGGACCGCTACGCGACCAAGAAGCCGGGCCGCTACCGCTGCGCCGCCAAGACCTGCCGCAAAGACTACACCGTCACCACCAAGTCCGTCATGGAGAGCAGCCATGCGCCCCTGACACAGTGGGCTATGGCGTTCTACCTGATGAACTCCAGCAAGAAAGGTTTCAGCGCCCTTCAGCTCCAGCGCGCCCTCGGGTGCCAGTACAAGACCGCCTGGTTCATGCACCACCGGATCATGGAGGCGATGCGCCAGGGCGGCCTCGATCTGCCGCCGATGGGTGGCGAGGGCCGGATCGTCGAGGCGGACGAAACCTACTTCGGCGGCGTCGAGAGCCAGAAGATGCGGACAGCCACGACCA
>DASWOE010000231.1:0-13305 GCA_036398875.1 Rhizomicrobium sp. | reverse complement strand
CGTCGGCACCGGGACGGGCCGGCATCGCCGTGTTGCGCCTGTCGGGGCCGGGCGCGGCCGACGTGGTCCGGGCCTTGTGCGGGGCCGTGCCGCCGCCGCGCCGTGCCAGCCTGCGGCGCCTGACTGGGGTGGACGGTGCGGTCATCGACCGGGGCCTGGTGCTGTGGTTCGCGGCGCCGCACAGCTTTACCGGCGAGGACGTCGCCGAATTCCACGTCCATGGCGGGCAGGCAGTCCTGGACGGGCTGTTCGATGCGATCGGGTCCGTGCCCGGCACGCGGCCGGCCGAGCCGGGCGAGTTCACCCGCCGGGCGGTCGAGGCCGGCAAGCTCGATCTGACCCAGGCCGAGGGGCTGATCGACCTGATCGATGCGCAGACCGAGGCGCAGCGGCGCCAGGCGCTGGCCCAGTATGACGGCGCCTCCGGCGGGCTCTATGAGGATTGGCGCGAAAGGCTGATCCGCCTGCTGGCCTGGGCCGAGGCCGAGATCGACTTTTCGGACGAGGAGCTGCCGGAGGGATTGCGGCTGGGGGTTCTGGCGCAGACCGCGCAGGTTGCGGCCGAGATCGCGGCGCATCTGGAGGACGGAAGGCGCGGCGAGATGGTGCGCGACGGCGTCTTCCTGACGGTGATCGGCCCGCCGAACGCCGGTAAGAGTTCGCTGGTCAATGCCCTGGCGCGGCGCGACGTCGCCATCGTGGCCGAGACCGCGGGGACCACCCGCGACATCGTCGAGGTTCGCCTCGACATCGGCGGCTATGCCGTGATCGTGGCCGACACGGCGGGCCTGCGCGAGACGGCGGATGCGGTGGAGAGCGAAGGCGTGCGCCGTGCCCTGGCGCGGGCCGAACGATCCGATCTGGTGCTTCTGCTGCTGGACGCGAGTGCCCCGCGCGGCGGCCCGGATGGGGCGCCGGCGCCGGACCTGGTCGTGTGGAACAAGTCGGACCTGGCGCCGCCGCCGGCGGGCGGGACCGGCCTGTCGCTACGCACCGGCGAGGGGTTGGACGGATTGCTGCTTGCGATCGAGGATCTGGTTCGGGCGCGGTTGGACGGCGCGGCCGAGGCGCCGGTGGTCGCGCGCCGCCGCCATCGCCATGCGCTCCAGGAGGCTCTTGCGGCGCTGCGGCGGGCGGCGGGTGCGGGGCAGGCCGAACTGATGGCGGAGGATCTGCGGCTGGCGATGCGCGCGATCGGGCGCATCACCGGGCGGGTCGATGTCGAGGATCTGCTCGACATCGTGTTCCGCGATTTCTGCATCGGAAAATGACTCAGCCGCGATTGCGGTTTTCGCCATAGCCGCCGCGCAGGTTGGATTGGCGCAGCAATTCCTTGTCGCGGCGGATCTGGCCCGCGAGCTTGTTGTGGAGGTCGAGATCGGCGAAGCGCGAGCCGTGGCCGAGCGGATCCTTGCCGATCGCCTCGGCGATGTCGGTCAGTCCGATCGAGGTGCGGATGGAATAGAGCGTCAGCAGCGCCGCGCCGATGGCGCCCCCGATCAGGAACAGCCAGGGAAGCGACAGACCGGCCGCCGCCGGCTGCACCAGGGTGATGAAAATGGCCGCGGCGAGCGGCATGCCCACCAGCACCAGGAAAGCGGAGCCGTAGCCGATCCAGGCCGAGCGCAGCATATAGATGCGGGTGCGCTGCATCTCCGACTGCAGGAACGTCTCGATGCCTTCGATGCGGCGCGGATACCACATGCACAATTTCATCCACCAGGCGCTGCGATGGGTCCATTCCGGATCGGCGAGATTGTCGTTGCTGCCCTCGCGGTCGATGCGCGCGAAGAATTCCAGGAAGTGGCGGTTGAGATCGTTGGCGCGGGTCTGGATCTGGTTGGCCAGCGTGCGGCCGTTGCTTTCCAGCACGCTTTGGAGCTGGGAGTCGCGCAGATATTGGTAGAAGCCGGCCGCGACGGTGACGATGAGCGCGCCCAGGATAAGCCCGGCAAGCACCATCGGATCGCGCGCATAGGCCGGCTGCAGCGCGAGAAGGATGGCGGGCAGGAGCAGCGCGGCGCTGCCGACGATTTGCACCATGCGCTTGAGCGCGATGATGCGGCGGCGGTTGCGCACGATGGAATAGCGGAACGCGGTGATGATGCCGCGGATGTCCTGGTCGAGCGGGAATTTCTGCTCGATCACCTCGTCGTTGATGTCGATGTAGTAGAGCCAGCCTGCCGGCCGGAACAGATTCCAGCGGCGCTCGAAATACGGCGTGTAGTCGATATGGAAGCGATAATAATTGTTGATGTCGGAATCGAGACGGTGCGTCGTGTCGTAATCGATGGGTTCGTCGTGGCCGTCGGCGGTATCGTGGGCGCGCAGGGCGCTGAAGCTTTGCGACTGGCCGAGAAAGCCGTAAGCGAGCTTTTTTCGCGCGGCGGTCAGGGGCGTGACGGTGGCAAGGACGCCGGCCATGGCGGGCCTCTCGATGCGGAACCAGGCGCACCATGAACGCGGTGCAACACGGCCGGAATATAGTTATCGCGGCGTTACTATTCCATAGCGAAGCGATGGGATATGCAATCATATAGCCATGAAATGGAGATGTTCTTGACACCGTCCTCGCGAATGTTTCACGTGAAACATTCCGCCTTGCTTGTCTGCCGACCTGCCCTCGCCTATTGAGCCGCGCATGGATCGGTTCGATGTGATCGTCATCGGGGGCGGGCACGCAGGCTGCGAGGCCGCGGCAGCATCGGCGCGCTTTGGCGCGCGCACGCTCCTCCTCACGCACAAGGCCGGAACCATCGGGGAAATGTCGTGCAATCCGGCCATCGGCGGCGTCGGCAAGGGCCATCTCGTCCGCGAGATCGATGCGTTTGATGGGCTGATGGGACGGGTCGCCGATGCGGCGGGAATTCAGTTCCGGTTGCTCAACCGGCGCAAGGGGCCGGCGGTGCGCGGGCCCCGCGCCCAGGCGGACCGCAAGCTCTACCGCCAGGCGATGCAGCATGCTTTGGCCGAAGCCGCGAACCTGACCGTCCTGGCGGCGGCGGCCGAGGATCTTTTGATCGAGGACGGTCGGATCGCCGGGGTCGTTACGGCCGACTCGAAAACAATACGTTGTGGTTCGGTGGTGCTGACCACCGGGACGTTCCTCAACGGGTTGATTCACATCGGGGAGACCAAGATACCGGCCGGCCGGGTCGGCGACGCGCCGAGCCTGGGCCTTTCGAAGACGCTTTACGGGCTGGGCCTGTCCATGGGACGGCTGAAGACCGGCACGCCGCCGCGGCTCGACGGGAAGACCATCGATTGGGGCCGGCTTGAAGCGCAGCAGGGCGACGATCCGCCGACGCCCTTCTCATTCCTGACGACCGCGATCACCACGCCGCAGACCGTCTGCCATATCACCCGGACGACGCCGGCGACGCATGCGGTCATCCGCGCCAATCTGCATCGCGCGCCGATGTATTCCGGCCAGATCGAATCGATCGGACCGCGCTATTGTCCCTCCATCGAGGACAAGGTGGTGCGGTTCGCGGCCCGCGACAGCCACCAGATCTTCCTGGAGCCGGAAGGGCTGGACGACGACACGGTCTATCCCAACGGGATCTCGACTTCGCTGCCGGAAGATGTCCAGCGCGCCTTGCTCGCGACCATTCCCGGCCTGGAAAAGGTGGCGGTCAAGCGCCCTGGCTACGCCATCGAATATGATTATGTCGATCCGCGCGAACTGAAGCCCTCGCTGGAAACCAAGGCCGTGGGCGCGCTCTATCTCGCCGGCCAGATCAACGGGACGACGGGGTATGAGGAAGCGGCGGCCCAGGGGCTGATGGCGGGGCTCAACGCCGCCCGCGCGGCCGGCGGGTCGGCGCCGGTCGTGCTGGATCGCTCGCAGGCCTATATCGGGGTCCTGATCGACGATCTCGTCACCAAGGGCGTGACCGAGCCCTATCGCATGTTCACCAGCCGGGCCGAATATCGCCTCACGCTTCGGGCCGACAATGCCGACCAGCGGCTGACCCCCTTGGGCGAGCGCGCCCGCTGTGTCGGCACGCCGCGGCTGGCCGCATTCGCCGCGAAGCTGGCGCGGCTCGAAGCGGCCCGAGCCGCCCTGCGGACGTTCAACCTCACGCCGAACGAGGCGCAGAAGCACGGCCTGTCCGTGCGGCTGGACGGCGTGCGCCGGATCGCGATGGACCTTTTGAGCCTGCCGGGTGTCGATCTGCCCGCCCTGGCCCGGATCTGGCCGGAAATCGGCGGTTTTGCCGCCGACATCGTCGAGCAGCTGGAGATCGACAGCCAGTATGCCGGCTATCTCGACCGGCAGGAGGCCGACATCCTGGCTTTTCGCAAGGATGAGTCGCTGCATTTGCCGATGGCGCTCGACTACCGGGCCATTGCCGGCCTTTCGACCGAAGCGGCGAGCAAGCTCGGACGGATACGTCCCGAAACGCTTGGCCAGGCGGCGCGAATCGACGGGGTGACGCCGGCCGCGCTGACTCTCGTTCTTGCCCATGTCCGGGCCCGGCGTGCCTGAATCCTTCGGGCCAGACGCGTTCGCGGCGCAGACCGGTGTTTCACGTGAAACATTGGCGCGGCTGAAGGCCTATGTCGGCCTGCTCGAAGACTGGAATGCGCGCCACAATCTGGTCTCCCGGACGTCTCTGGAAGATGTCTGGCGCCGCCATGTATGGGACTCGGCGCAACTTGCCTCTTTCATCCCGCCATCCGCCAAGACGCTCATCGACCTGGGCAGCGGAGCAGGGTTTCCTGGCCTCGTCCTCGCCGCGCTGTTCCGGGACCGGATCGCGGTCACGCTGGTGGAGGCGACGGGCAAGAAAGCCGCTTTCCTGGCCGCGGCGGCCGAGCGGATGCGGCTCGCGGTCGATATCCGCAACGCACGCATCGAGGCCATCGCGCCGCGCGCCTTCGATGTCGTGTCGGCCCGCGCCCTCGCGCCGCTCGGCAGGCTGCTCGCCTATGCACAGAATTTCACAGGGGCGCAGACGGTTTGCCTGCTGCTCAAGGGTCAATCCCTAGCGGGTGAATTGACCGAGACCCGTAAATCTTGGAGGATGCAGACCCTCCAGCACCAGAGCGCCACCGACCCTTCCGGCGTCATCCTGGAGGTCCGGGAGCTTGAGCATGTCCCAGCCAAATCCGACCGGCGCTAGGCCGCGCGTCCTGGTCATTGCCAACCAGAAGGGCGGCGTCGGCAAGACGACCACGGCCATCAATCTCGGCACGGCGCTGGCCGCCGTCGGCGAGCCGACGCTGGTCATCGATCTGGATCCCCAAGGCAATGCTTCGACGGGGCTGGGCATTGCGCGCGCCGAACGGCGTCTCACCACCTATGACGTGCTGATGGGCGAGGCCGCGATCGCCGACGCCATCGTCGCCACCCGCATCCCCAAGCTCTCCATCGTGCCGTCCACCGTGGACCTCTCCGGCGCCGAGCTGGAGCTGATCGACCGCGCCCGGCGCAATTTCATCCTGAAGGACGCGCTGGCGGAATACTCCGCCCACGGAGCATCTGCGTTCTCCTATGTCCTGATCGACTGCCCGCCTTCGCTGACGCTGCTGACGGTCAATGCGATGGCGGCGGCGGATGCGGTGATGGTGCCGCTGCAATGCGAGTTCTTCGCCCTGGAAGGCCTGTCGCAGCTGCTCAAGACCGTCGATCTGGTGCGCGCCAATCTCAATCCCGGCCTCGACATCCAGGGCATCGTCCTGACAATGTTCGACAAGCGCAACAAGCTCTCCGAACAGGTCGAGGCCGATGTGCGCCAGAACATGGGCGACAAGGTCTATCGCACCACGATCCCGCGCAATGTCCGCATTTCCGAGGCGCCGAGCCACGGCCTGCCGGCATTGGTCTACGACCTGCGCTGTCCGGGCAGCCAGGCCTATATCAAGCTCGCGGGCGAGCTGATCGCGCGCGAACGCGAACGCCCGCAGGCGGCGGCATGATGACGGCAGACGAGCGTCCGCGCGGCCTGGGCCGCGGCCTGTCGGCCCTGATCGGCGAGGAGGCGGTGCCGACGCGGGGCGAGGCCCGCGCCACGCACAGGCTCCCGGTCGCCTTCCTGCGGCCCAACAAGCTGCAGCCGCGCAAGCGCTTCGCGCCCGAAGACCTCAACGACCTGGCCGAATCGGTGAAGGAAAAAGGCGTCCTGCAGCCGATCCTGGTGCGGCCGGTCCGGGGCGAGACCAACGCCTATGAGATCGTCGCCGGCGAGCGCCGCTGGCGCGCCGCCCAGATGGCCAAGCTGCACGAGGTTCCGGTGGTCGTGCGCGACATGAGCGATTCGGAATCGCTCGAAATCGCGATCATCGAAAACGTCCAGCGCGCCGACCTCAACGCCATCGAGGAGGCCGCCGCCTATTACGAGTTGATGGAGCGCTTCCAGTACACCCAGGATCGCGTCGGCAAGGAGGTCGGCAAGAGCCGCAGCCACATCGCCAACACGCTGCGCCTGCTCGCCTTGCCGGAGCCGGTCCGGGCGATGATCCGCGACGGTCGCCTGACTGCCGGCCATGCCCGTACCCTGATCGGCGTCCCCGACGCCGAGGCGCGCGCCCAGGACATCATCGCCGGCATGCTCAATGTGCGGCAGGCCGAACGGCGTTCACTCCCTCACAAAGCGTCCAAAGCGCGAAAGACCCCGCAAGACCCCAACATTCGCGACCTCGAATCCAGGCTTTCCAATGCCTTGGGGCTCAACGTTCAAGTTATGCACAAAGGCCCCAAAGGCGGAGAGGTGCGCATCGCCTACAAGACGTTGGAACAGCTCGACGATATCAACCGGCGTCTGAGCAAAGCCGGATAAGCGTCTTATCCATCTGAATATTCATCATAAAATGAAAATATGGTGAATCAGCGAACAGCGTTTGCGAGCGCCAGCGCCGCCCCCGGCTCGATCCGGCCGTCATAGAACGCCCGTCCGATCACCACGCCCTCGATATTCGGCTCCTCGGCCGCCAGAAGCCGCTCGACATCGCCGATGCTGCCGACCCCGCCGGACGCGATCACCGGGATGCGAACGGCCCGCGCCAGCGCCACCGTCGCGGTGACATTGACCCCCTGAAGCAGGCCGTCCCCATCGATATCGGTGAACAGGATCGCGGCGACCCCGGCATCCTCGAATTGCCGGCCAAGTTCGGCGGGGGTCAGCTCCGACACATCGGCCCAGCCTTCGGTCGCGACCTTTCCGCCCTTGGCATCCGCGCCGACCACGATCCGACCCGGAAACGCCCGCGCCGCCTGTCTCACAAAGGCCGGATTCTTGAGCGCCGCCGTCCCCAGGATCACCCGCGTGATCCCGGCGGCCAGCCAGGACTCCACGCCCGCCATGTCCCGGATCCCGCCGCCGAGCTGGATGGGCAGATCGATCGCCGCCCGGATGGCGCGCACGGCGTCGGCATTGACCGAGCGGCCGTCGAAGGCGCCGTTCAGATCGACGCAATGCAGCCAGGCAAATCCCGCATCCTGGAACTGCCGCGCCTGCGCCGCCGGGTCGTCGTTGAACACGGTCGCCTGGTCCATCAGGCCGCGCTTCAGCCTCACGCAGCTTCCGTCCTTCAGATCGATCGCGGGAAACAGGATCACGGGCGCCAAACCAGGAAATTGCCGAGCAAGGCGAGCCCGACGGCCTGGCTCTTTTCGGGATGGAATTGCACGCCGACCAGGTTGTCGCGCGCGACGGCCGCGGTCAACGGGCCGCCGTAGTCGGTCTGCGCCAACACGTCGGCGCGCGCCGCACAGCGATAGGCATAGGAGTGGACGAAATACGCATTGGCCCCGACCGGCAGGCCGTCCGTTACCGGGTGCGGGCGCAGGACGTTCAAATCGTTCCACCCGATCTGCGGCACCTTGAGCGCCGGGTCCGACGGCGCCATGCGCACGACCTCGCCGGCGATCCAGCCCAGGCCGGGATGATCGCCGAACTCGCGACCGACGCTCGCCATCATCTGCATCCCGACGCAGATGCCCAGGAACGGCGTTCCGCGCCGGATTGCCGCGTCGCGCAGCGCCTCCACCATTCCCGGCAGCGCCGACAGTCCGCGCATGCAGTCGGCAAAGGCGCCGACGCCGGGCAGCACGATCCGCTCGGCGCCCGCCACGACATCGGCATCGGCGGTCACGACGACCGCCTGGCCCGTCCCGCGCTCGCGCGCGACGCGCGCCAACGCCTTCTCCGCCGAGCGCAGATTGCCGGAACCGTAATCGATCAGGGCCACGACGGGACGCATGCCGGCCTCTTAAAGCAACGCCCCGCCCGCCGCCAGATCGACGACCGCATGCCGGAAAAGTCCCACGGCGGCTATGAGCGATCCTCGACGATCCGGACATCGCGCTCTTCGGGCGTCTTGCGCCAGAAGAACAGCAGATACGCAACGCCCACCACCAGGATCCAGAACGCGCCATTGGCGACGACCGCCGTGCCGATACCCAGCCAGGTGCGCGTCAGGCCGAGATATTCCTGCGTTGCCGGCGAGGGGCTCGGCAGGGCCGCGAGCTCCAGTACCATGGTGGCCTTCATGCTGGCCTCCAGCAGCATCTCGCCGAGAAACAGGAGCATGCCCACGAGATAGGCGACGAACGCGAACAGCTTCATCGCAAGCCGCGCCTGGTTGAGGAAGTAGTAGATCGCGACGATCATCGCGAAATTGATGGTGATGACCTGCGTGAAATATGAAATCTCGTTCGCCGTCGCGGCCCGCGCGAGATTCAGAAGATCGAGTTCGGTCATGGCTATGAAAGACCAAATCCATTTAAGCTTTCAACGGACTGTTGCATATTCCCAAGCAACCAAGAGGGAAAATTTCCGTCTGCGCAGGCCTTGTGGGGCAGACCCACGCCATTTGCGGCAAGCAATACCGGGAAGGCCTTCTCAATTCGATCGGCGGCGAACGGCGCGAAATCATCCAATGGATGACGCCGTATGGAGCGGTCTCTTTGTCCGTCTTCCGCCGGGCAGGGCGCAGGCGGGCGTCCCGTCGCCCGCCTCTCGCGGGGGCCAAAGCCGTGTCCATCGCCCAACGCCCCAGCTTGTGTTAACCTCGCGAAAGAGCCGGTGAGGGGAACGACGTCGGCGGAGCTGGGGCATGGACAGGCTGGACAAGCATGCGCGCGAGGACGTCGGCTGCGACGTCTGCCTCGTCATGCCGCCCTTTTCCGAGGTCGATGCACCTTCGCTTGGAATTTCGATCCTGGCGTCCGCCTGCCGCGCGCGCGGGCTCGACGTAAAGGTGGTTTACGGCTCGATGCTGTTCGCCGCCGGTCTCGGTTTCGACGACTACACGAAGGTCACCGACGCGCCGTTCGACTACCTGCTGGGCGAACGGATGTTCGTCCCCTATGCCTATGCCGGCACGGTTGTCCGCGGCCGCGGCATCGTCCTGCCGCAGACGTACAAGGCGCTGCGCGCGCGCCTGACCGATGCGATCGAACCTCATCTCGCGGCGCTGGTGGACAAGATCCTCGCGCTGCGGCCCCGCATCGTGGGGCTGTCGTCGAGCTTTCAGCAAACCATGGCCTGCATGGCCATCGCCGGCCGCGTGAAGGCGGCGGCACCCGATACCATCGTGGTTTTCGGCGGCGCCAATGCCGCCCTGCCGATGGGCGCGGGCCTGCAGCGGGTCTTCCCGTTCATAGACCACGTCTTTTCCGGCGACAGCGACATCGAATTTCCGGAATTCTGCCGGCGCGTCGCGCAGGGGGAACAGGCCGCAGAACCGCGGGTGTTCGATTGCAAGCCGGTGTTCGACATGGCCCAGGTGCATGCGCCGGACTTCACCGACTATTTCGAAGAGCTTGCGGTCTACCGCCGGCAAGGCACGCTTCCCGCCGATCTGCCGAGGTTCCTCGTGATGGAAACCTCGCGCGGCTGCTGGTGGGGCGAAAAGCATCATTGCACCTTCTGCGGGCTCAACGGCGACGGCATGGCGTTCCGGCAGAAGTCCGCCGCGCGCGTGCTGGAGGAAATCGAAACCCAGATGCGCCGCTGGGACTGCAAGCGGATCAACGTCGCCGATAACATTCTGCCGCGCAGCTATTTCAACGACGTTCTGCCGGCCCTCGCGGCAACCCCGGGCGCGCCGAGGCTGTTCTACGAGGTCAAAGCCAATCTCAGCGAGGACCAGCTCGATCTGATGGCGGCGGCGCGCGTCGATACCGTCCAGCCCGGGATCGAATCGCTCTCGTCGCCGGTGCTCAAGCTGATGCGCAAAGGCGTGTCGGCGCTGCAGAACATCGCCCTGCTGCGCGGCGCCAGGGCCCGCGAGATAGCCGTGGAGTGGAATTACATCTACGGCTTTCCGGGCGAGGCTGCGGACGACTATCGCGCCGTCCTGGCGCTGTTTCCCAAGTTGCAGCATCTGCAGCCGCCGAAGGGCTGCCGCAGAATCGTCATCGACAGGTTCAGCCCGTACCATGCCGATCCGGAAGGCTACGCAATCGGCAGGATCGAGCCGAACCTGGCCTATGCCGGGCTCTTTCCCGTGGATGCGCCGCTGCACGACATCGCCTATCACTTCTACGGCGACTACACGACTGACTTCCTGGACGACAAGGAATTGCGGGCCTCTTTCCACGCCGGTTTCGCGCGCTGGAAACTCCACTGGCTGGTCAAGTCGCCCGTTCTACACATGAACGAGGCGCCGGATGGCGGCTACGCGATCACCGACACACGCTCGCTCGCCGTCGAGGCGTCGTTCGCGGCGTCGCGCGAGATGGGCGCGGCGCTGCGCTATCTCGAACGGCCGCGCAAACCTGTCGTGCTGCCGGCGGACGTGGCGGTCCATCTCGACGAATTGACGCGCCGGCATTTCGTCATCGAGCATGAAGGCCTGCTGATGAGCGTGGTGACGCGCCGGGCACCCGGCTTGGCGCGCCGGTTGCGCAAGCCGGCGGCGGAACTGGAAATGGCGCCGGTCTAGGCCGGTGCCGAGCGCCGTGCCCGCCGCTCAGTCCTGATCCATCTTCAGCGCGGCGATGAAGGCTTCCTGCGGGATATCGACCTTGCCGAACTGGCGCATCTTCTTCTTGCCCTCTTTCTGCTTGTCGAGGAGCTTGCGCTTGCGGCTGATGTCGCCGCCATAGCATTTGGCGGTCACGTCCTTGCGCAGGGCGCTCAAGGTCTCGCGGGCGATGATCTTGCCGCCGATCGCCGCCTGGATCGGGATCACGAACATGTGGCGCGGGATCAGCTCCTTGAGCTTCTCGCACATCGCCCGTCCGCGTCCCTCGGCGCGCCCCTTGTTCACGATCATCGACAGCGCATCGACCGGATCGCCGTTCACGAGGATCGACATCTTGACGAGGTCGCCCTCCTCATAGCCTTCGATGTGATAATCGAACGAGGCATAGCCGCGGCTCACCGATTTCAGCCGGTCGTAGAAATCGAACACCACCTCGTTCAGCGGCAGGTGATAGACCACCATGGCGCGGGCGCCGGCATAGGTGAGCTCGACCTGGCGGCCGCGGCGGTCCTCGCACAGCTTGAGCACCGAACCCAGATGCTCGTCGGGCACCAGGATCGTCGCCTTGATCCAGGGCTCCTCGATCCGGGCGATCTTCATCACGTCGGGCATGTCGGACGGATTGTGCAGCTCCATCACCGTGCCGTCGGTCAGATGGATGCGATAGATGACGCTCGGCGCCGTGGCGATGAGGTCGAGATTGAACTCGCGCTCCAACCGCTCCTGCACGATCTCCAGATGCAAGAGGCCCAGGAACCCGCAGCGGAAGCCGAAGCCCAGCGCGGCCGAGGTCTCCATCTCATAGGTGAAGCTGGCGTCGTTCAGGTGCAGCCGGCCCAGCCCGTTCCGCAAATCCTCGAATTGCGCGGCATCGACCGGGAACAGGCCGCAGAACACCACCTGCTGCGCCGGCTTGAAGCCGGGCAGCGGCGTCGCCGTGCCCCTCTTCTCGTCGGTGATGGTGTCGCCGACCTGGGTGTCGGCGACCTGCTTGATCTGGGCCGTGAGGAAGCCGACTTCGCCCGGCCCCAGCATCTCGACATTGACCTTCTTCGGCGTGAACACGCCGACCTGCTCGACCTGGTAATAGGCATCGGCCGCCATCATGCGGATCTTCTGGCCCTTGCGCAGCTCGCCGTCGATGATCCGCACCAGCACGACCACGCCGAGATAGGCGTCGTACCAGCTGTCCACCAGCAACGCCTTCAGCGGCGCGCCGCGGTCGCCCTTGGGCGCCGGCAGGCGCCTCACCACGGCTTCGAGCACCTGGTCGATGTTGAGGCCGGTCTTGGCCGAGATCGGCACCGCCTCCGACGCATCGATGCCGATCACGTCCTCGATCTGCTTGCGGATGCGCTCCGGCTCGGCGGCGGGCAGGTCGATCTTGTTGAGCACCGGCACGATTTCGAGATTGGCGTCCATCGCCTGGTAGACGTTCGCCAGGGTCTGCGCCTCCACGCCCTGGCTGGCGTCCACCACCAGCAGCGCGCCCTCGCAGGCGGCCAGGCACCGGCTCACCTCATAGGCGAAATCGACATGGCCCGGCGTGTCCATGAGGTTCAGCGTATAGGTCTCGCCGTCCAGCGCCTTGTATTGCAGGCGCACGGTCTGCGCCTTGATGGTGATGCCCCGCTCGCGCTCGATGTCCATCGAATCGAGGACCTGGTCCTTCATCTCGCGATTGGTCAGCCCGCCGGTGAACTGGATCAGCCGGTCGGCGAGCGTCGACTTGCCATGGTCGATATGCGCGACGATGGAGAAATTGCGGATATGGGCGAGGTCGGTCATGGGAGGCGGGGGTATAGCCGCGCCAGCCGGCCGGGTCCACACCCTGTCCCGTCGCACCCGATATCGCTACCATGGCGGCCAAAGAACCCGCGAACCGGGGGATTAAAGGGGAAACCATGCGCAGGCAGGCTGGGACGGTCGCGATGCTGCTGATGCTGGCGGCCGTGCCCGCCCGGGCCGAAGATTCCGACTTCCTCGGCATCTGGGCGGACCGGGGCGCCGACGCGAGCGGCGTCTCGCGGATCGTCGTGACGCCGCAGAATGGCGACCGCCTCGCCATCCACCTGTTCGGCAAGTGCCAGCCGACGGAGTGCGACTGGGGAACCGTGCCGGCCCGGCTCTATGCCGACGGCCCCGACTCGAAGGAGGTGAGCAGCATCGCCGCCGATTTCGACACCGGGGCCTCGCATCTGCGCCTCACGCTTCACCCTGCGGTCGGCCACGGCCTTCGGATCGACGTCCAGGCCGACTTCGCCGACGGCTCCCGCCGCAGCAATTTCGCCACCAGCATCGCCGCCGCCTATGCCGGCGATTGGAGCGAGGCGCCGCGCCTCGCCGCTTCGCCGCCGCCCGCCGCCA
>DASWOE010000230.1:0-19499 GCA_036398875.1 Rhizomicrobium sp. | reverse complement strand
AAAAGCGGATTTTCGCGCCGGCCGGCATGGCACATGCCGTGTCGCGCACCGGCTTTCTGGGGCCCCATCCGGATCCCTTCACGCCGCATGTCCGGCTGCACGACAAGATTCTTCCCCTGCCCGCGCCGCTCTGCGTCGGCTGGGAAGGATCGAGCGCCGTCTATCTGTCGGCCGACGACGCGGTCCGCTGGCTCAAGCTGCAGATCGCGTGCGGCGCGGTGGGGGGCCGGCAGGTGATATCGCAGGCGGCGATGTCCGAGACGCGCGCGCCGCAATCGATCGATGCGCCCGACCCGAACACCGGCGAGAGATTCTCGCTGTATGCGATGGGCTGGAGGCCGTTCGATTACGGCGGCCGCCGCGTCTATCGGCATACCGGAAGCGAGCTCGGCGCGACGGCCATGGTGGCGTTCTGTCCCGAAGAGCGGCTTGGCCTCGCCTGCGTCGTCAACCTCTACAGCCCGGCGTCGATAGCGGCCGTCTATTTGATGCTGGATGCCTTTCTCGGCACGCCCCTCAAGGACTGGATCGACATCATGCACAAGAGCTTCGTCGAGCGTGTCGCGAACGCGATCGCCGACGTCAAGGAACGGTTTCCCGAAGGTGCGGTGCCCGGCGCGACACCGGACGGCATGGAGGGCCGCTATCACAGTCCGATCTATGGCGACGCCGCGATCCATAGCCGCGACGGCGGCCTGGCGTTCGAAATGGAAGACCGCGCGATGCTGGCGGCGGATCTGCTTCCCGTCGGCCAGGACGTCTTCGATCTCAAGCACCACGACATCGGCATGGAGCAGGAACTGCTCGGAGACTACATGCGATTGCGCTTCACGCGCTCGGCCGGCCGCGTCGATGCGCTGGATCACGCCCTCTTTGGCCGCTTCGACAGGATGCCCGCGCTATGATGACGAAGGACTTGCCCATCGTGGAGCTCGCCTCCACGCCGCGGAACAATGGCCGCATGCACGGGGAAGCCCTGCGCGACAAGATCGCCGGTATTCTCGAACTCTGGCGCGCGACCACGGTGCTTCCCGCCGGCCTCTCGTTTCAGGATTTCATCGAACTCTTCCTGGCCGAAACATGCTTTACCGACCGGATACGGCACCATATGCCGTCCCTGATGGAGGAGATCGCCGGCATCGCCGACGGCGCCAACCAGCCTCCCGACCTGGTGCTGGCCTTCCAGTTCGGCGACGAGGCACGCTGGTACCTGCGCGATCGCTTCGCGGAACCGGCGCGCGGCGACCGCTGCAGCAGCCTTGGCGCCGTGGGCGACGCACGCGGCGCTACCGTCGTGGCGCAGAATATCGATGTCGGCGCATGGGCCGACGGCGCGCAAGCGGTTCTTCGGCTCCGCGACGGCGCGACCGGGGGCGAAACGCTCATATTCACCGTCGCGGGCATGATCGGCATGAACGGCCTCAGCGGCAGCGGCATCGGCCTGTGCTGCAACACGCTGCTCCAGCTCGACCCCGATCCCGCCGGCCTGCCGGTCGCGGCGATCGTCCGCCGTACCCTAGCGAGCAGGAATTTCGAGGAAGCGGCGGAATTTCTCAGAACCGTCCCGCATGCGTCGGGACAGAACTACCTGCTGGCCGGTCGCCATGACGTGGTCAATTTCGAATGCAGCGCCGGCGGCGCGGTTCCGTTCCGACTGGACGGCCGTTCGGACCGCGTCGTCCACACCAACCATCCGTTGGTCAGCCCGTTCACGGCGCGCTTCGCAGCGTGGCGCGAGAGAGCGCCCGATGCGCTCGACCAGACGCTGGAAACCAGCAGCCTGCGGAGGCTCCAGAGCCTGAAGGCGCGCTTCGCGTCGTCGCGGGGGCCATGCAGCGCCGATGAGGCGAAGGCTGCGTTGCGCGCGCGCGACGACCTCTCCTATCCGGTCTGCCGGGAAGCCGTGCCGGACGGCTGGATGACGATCGGCGCGACCGTCTTCGAGATCGGCGGCGACGCCGTCATGCACGTCGCCCCGGGAGCGCCCTCGCAATGCGAATTTCTCGCCCTCTCCGCCGCACCCTCAGCCTGACCCGCCCTTGGCGTCCTTGCGCGCGGTCGGCCGCTGCAGGTGCTCGAATTCGGCGATGTTGGTCAGGCCCTGCGCCGCAAGCGCGCGCTCCATCTCCATGAACTTCTTGTCTTCCGAAGCGGTGACGACGATGCAGATGGCGCGCTTGCCCTTGGGTGTCGTCAGGTTGTGACGCATCCGGATGTCGAAATAGATGCTGTCGCCGGCCTTGAGCGTGCGGTTCTCGTAGAACTCGCTGTGGAAGATTACCGTGCCGTCCAGAACGTATAGGAACCGCTCCCCGTAATAGTCGCCGAGTTCCAGCTTCGGCACGGCGCCATCGCCGAGAATCTCGGCGTAGGTCGCGATCATCAGCCTGTCCTTCACTTCGACGGCGAGCTGCTTGTGGCGGATATTGCGCCATTGAACCAGTTTTCCGTCGCTGCCGCGATCGATGGAGAACCGCGCGGAGGCCGCCATTCCGCGCGCGGAAGACGGCTCTTCGCGGAACAGCTCGGAGATGTCGCAGTCGAGCTTGCGGGCGACATCGACGAGCTTGTCATACGACAGCGACATCAGATCGTTTTCGATCTTCGACAGGCTCGACTGCGAAATGCCGATGACGTCGCACATCTTGACCATGCTCCAGCCGCGGTCCGTGCGCAGCCGCTTCAGGTTGTGACCCAAGCTCGGTCCCGTTTCCTTGTCCGCCATGTTCGTCCTTTTCCGATACCCGCGCTCGATTGGGCCGCGGCGTGGGCATGAATGCTGGTTAGCCCAATCCCCACGCGGCGTCGATGAATAGGCACCGAATATTCATCATTGACATAATTATTCCGAAATACGATACGATATAGCAAAACGGGGTCGTCCCGAGCGCGAGGGTGCCCGCCGAGATCCGCGGCACATGAAGAGGATCTGCATGCCCATCGTCACGCCCAATGCGGAAGCGGCCTCCCGATCGCCGGTGTCTGCCGATCTCTTCGCGCGGGCGCGCAAGGTCATGCCGGACGGCAACACGCGGCTCACCATTTTCTTTCCGCCCTTTCCGCCCTACGCGGCGCACGCATCCGGCTATACGGTGACGGACGCCGACGGCGTACAGCGCATCGACTTCATCAACAACTACTCTTCGCTGATCCACGGCCATTGCCCTGCGCCGATCCGGAAGGCCGTGGGCGAGCAGATCACCCAGCTTTTCGCCGTTGGCCTGCCGACCAGACAGGAAGTCGAGCTGGCCGAATTGTTGTGCGCTCGCGTGGCGTCGATCGACCATATCCGATTTGCCAACTCCGGGACGGAGGCGGTGATGCTGGCGATCAAGGCGGCGCGCGCCTACACCGGAAAGACGAAGGTCGCGAAAATCGAGGGCGCTTTCCACGGCAGCTATGATCCCACGGAAGTCAGCCTTGCCTCGACGCCGGGCGATTGGGGCCCCGCGGATCATCCCGCCAGCGTCGCGCTCTGCCGCGGAACGCCGGCGTCCACGCTCGACGATGTCGTCGTCCTGCCGCACAACGACATCGAAACGGCGCGAAGGCTGATCCGGGAAAATGATGCCGCGCTGGCGGCCGTCATCGTCGATCCGCTGCCGTCACGATTGAGTTTTGCCGCAGCCAGCCGCGATTTTCTCGCCATGCTCCGTGAAGAGACCTCGCGGCAGAAATCCCTCCTCGTCTTCGACGAGGTCTACAGTTTCCGGCTCGGCTATGGCGGCGCGCAGGAAGCGTTGGGAATACGGCCCGATCTCACCGCGCTCGGAAAGATCATCGGCGGCGGGCTGCCGGTCGGCGCCATCGGCGGAAGCAAAGAGGCGATGTCGGTCTTCGCCTCGGAAGACGGCATGCCGCGCGTCGTGCACGGCGGGACCTACAATGCCAATCCGATGACGATGGCTGCCGGACTGGCGGCGATGCGGATGCTGACGCCGGATGCGTTGAACCGGCTCGACGGCTTGGGCGAACGGCTCCGCACCGGCATGCGCGAGGTCGTAAAGCGCCTCGGCGTTCCCGCAACCGTGCGCGGCCAAGGCTCTCTCGCAAGCCTACGCTTTTCCGACAAGCCGGCGGACGATTACCGCGCCATGATGACGGACGGCGCCGACCTAAAGCTGGCGGCCCGGGTCCATCTCGGACTTCTCGACGAAGGCATTCTCTGCACGTCCACGCTCCTGTTCATCCTGTCGACGCCGATGAACGAGACGGTGATCGACATGCTGCTCGAGCGTCTCGAGTCGGTCCTGCGCAAGCAGACCAAAGCCGGCCTATGAACGATCTTCCGCGGCCATATCTGGTTTTCCTCGGCGATCTCCGGGACGGACCCGCCGCCAAGACCGCCTACGGCATGCGCGACTGGGCGCCGGAGGCGTGCGTCGGACAATGGTCTTTGCCGGACGGCCGGATCGATCTGGGCTTCGCACGGCTCAACCCCGCCGAGGCGCGCGCGCGGGGCGCCCGCTCGCTCCTGATCGCCGCCGCCCCCTTTGGCGGCGGCCTCCCCGATCACTGGATTGCGCCGCTCCTGGAAGCGCTGCAAGCCGGTCTCGATATCGTCAGCGGACTGCACACGCGTCTGTCGTCCATCGCCCCTCTCGCCGCGGCCGCGCAGGCGCAGGGACGCACGCTCTACGACGTCCGGCACGGCCAATACGAGCGCAGCGTCGCGACCGGGCGCAAGCGCATCGGCAAGCGCCTTTTGACGGTCGGCACCGACTGTTCCTCGGGCAAGAAATACACGGCACTGAGCATCGCGCGCGCGATGCGGATGCGGGACCGGCCGGCCACCTTCCGCGCCACCGGCCAGACCGGAATCATGATCTCCGGCGGCGGCATCGCGGTGGATGCGGTCATCGGCGATTTTCTGGCCGGCGTTGCGGAGCGTCTCTCGCCCGATTCTTCGCCCGACCATTGGGACGTGATCGAGGGACAAGGCTCGCTCTTCCATCCCGCCTATGCCGCCGTCACCCTCGGCCTGCTGCATGGGTCCCAGCCCGACGCGATGGTGCTGTGCCACGATCCGGTTCGCAGGCACATCGGCAACTATCCGGATTACCCGTTGCCGTCCCTCACCGAAGCCATCGATCTGTATCGCCGGCTCGGCCGCCTCACAAACCCCGCGGCGCGGTTCGTGGGCGTCAGCCTCAACACGTCGAAGCTCGGCACCGCGGAAGCGACCGCCACGTTTCGCGCCGTAGAGGCGAAGACGGGTCTCTTCGCATTCGACCCGCTCAAAGACGATCTGACGCCGCTGCTCGACCGGTTGGACGAGACCGTATGCTCACCCTCCTGACCGGAGCGATCTCGTGGAGGCTGCGCGAACCATTCACGATCGCGCGCGGGACGGCGAGCACCGCGGACGGCGTGCTCGTCGTGCTCTTCGACGAGGACGGCCATATCGGCAAGGGCGAGGCCTATGGCGTCAATTATCGCCGCGAGACGCCCGATACGATGCTCGCCCAGATCGCCGCCGCAGCGGCGGATATCCGCGCCGGAATCAGCCGCCGGGAATTGCTTCACCTCCTGCCGGCCGGCGGCGCGCGTTGCGCCGTCGATGCCGCGCTCTGGGATATCGAGGCCAAGCGGTCCGGCATTCCGGCGTGGCGAGGCGCCGGCGTTCCCCCGCCCCTTCCGAAAACCAGCGCCGTCACGATCGGGATCGGCACCCCGGCCCGCATGCGCGCACGCGCCGCCGAACTGAGCCAGCATGCCCTGCTCAAGATAAAAGTCGATGCAAACGATCCCCTCTCGCTTCTTCAGGCGGTGCGTGAGGGTGCGCCGCGACCGGCGATCATTCTCGATCCCAATGCCTCCTGGTCCATCGATTTGCTGCACCGCCTGCTGCCCCCATTGCGGGACCTTGGCGTCGTGCTGATCGAGCAGCCGCTGGCGCCCAAGGACGACGCGGCGCTGGCCGATATTCCCCACGCCATACCGATCTGCGCCGATGAAAGCATCCACGTCCCGGACGATCTCGATCGCATCGCGGGACGATACGATGTCGTCAACATCAAGCTCGACAAGACCGGTGGGCTCACCGCCGCGCTCGATCTCGCCGACGCGGCACAGGCGCGCGGATTTCAGCTGATGGTCGGGTGCATGTGGGGAAGCTCCCTGGCGATGGCGCCGGCCGCCATATTGGCGCAGCGCTGCCAGTTCGTGGATCTGGACGGGCCGCTGCTGCAGATCGGCGATCACCAGCCTGCCATCCGGTACGAGGACGGCCTGATGGCATTTCCGCAGCGCGAATTGTGGGGCTGAGAGATGGATATGCGGCGCAAGACGGTTGCCATTGTCGGTTGCGGTGTCATCGGGCGAAGCTGGTCGATCGTTTTCGCCCGCGCCGGCGCGCATGTCAGGCTGTTCGACATCCAGCCGAAAGCCGCGCGCCAGGCCCTGCACAAGGCGCGGCAGGCCTTGCGGGCGCTGGAAATCGGCAAGACCGGCATCGAGAAGATCATGGGCCGGGTGCACGCTGTGGCCACGCTGGAAGAAGCGCTGGACGGCGCCGACTACGTCCAGGAGAGCGTCGCGGAAAACGCGGACGTCAAGCGCCGTATCTTCGAGCAGATGGATGCGGTCGCCGCGCCGCGCTGCATACTGGCAAGTTCCTGTTCCGCCATTCCCCCGGCGGATTTTATGGCGGGACTGCCGCATGAGGAGCGCTGCCTTATCGCGCACCCGTTCAACCCGCCGCATCTGATACCGCTGGTCGAACTGGTTCCTGCGCCGAAGACGGCACCCAAAAAGATAACCGAAGCGAAGCGACTGCTGTCGCAAAGCGGGCAGCATCCCGTTCTGCTGAAGCGGCCCATCAAGGGTTTCATCGGCAACCGCCTGCAGGCGGCCGTCGTCAACGAGATCATGCATCTCATGGCGGAAGAGGTTGCCGGCCCGGCGGATCTCGATGCCTGCCTGCGCTGGGGGCTGGGGCTTCGCTGGAGCCTGATGGGGCCGCTGGAGACCATGGATCTCAACGCCGATGGCGGGATCGCCGACTATATCGGCAAGTTCGGCAACGACTATCAGTCGCTCGGCGGCGAGCTCGGCTGTCGCGAACCCTGGCAGGCGCGCGCGGTCAAAAACGTGATCGACGCCCGCCGTTCCATCCTTCGGCTGGACCGGATCGGCGCCCGCGTCGCCTGGCGCGACCGCAATCTTCTGCAGCTGCGCGAACTGCTCGAACCGCGCCCTGCCGGCAAACACCCGAAGCGAAAAGGACGTCGATAATGAGGAAGGCCAAGAAGGTCATCGTCACCTGCGCGGTGACCGGCTCGATCCACACGCCCTCGATGTCGGCGCATCTTCCGATCACGCCGGAGGAGATCACGCGCGCCGCGGTCGAGGCCGCCGCGGCGGGCGCCGCCATCGTGCATCTGCACGCGCGCGATCCGCGGGACGGACGCCCGAGCGCCGATCCGGAATTGTTCCTGCAATTCCTGCCGCGCATCAAGCAGCAATGCGGCGCGGTGCTCAACGTCACGACCGGCCATGGACCGGGAATCTCCGTCGAGGACCGCCTGCGTGCCGCCAAGCGGGCGAGTCCCGAACTCGCTTCGCTCAACATGGGCTCCTTCAATGCCGGCGTGATGCCGACCGACTCGACCAGAGCGTGGCGGTTCGATTGGGAAAAGCCGTATCTCGAGGCGTTCAAGGGCGGGATCGCGGCGAACAGCTATGAGACCATGGAACGGATCCTGACCGAGATCGGGCTCGAGCACGGCACCCGGTTCGAATACGAATGTTATGACATCGGTCACCTCTATGCCCTCGCCTATTTCGCCGAACGCGGCCTCGTCAAGCCCCCCTTCTTCATCCAATGCATATTCGGCCTGATGGGCGGTGCCGGCCCCGACCCGCAGAATCTCACCTACATGGTGAACGTCGCCGACAAGCTGTTCGGCGACGACTATTATCTTTCGGTATTCGCCGCCGGGCGCCACCAGATGCGCTTCGTCACGCTCGGCGCGATCATGGGCGGATCGGTGCGTGTCGGGCTTGAGGACGGCCTCTATATCGCCAAGGGGCAATTGGCGACCAGCAACGCGCAGCAGGTCGCGAAGGTCCGCGGCATCCTGGACGCCTTGTCGTTCGACGTGGCGACGCCGGACGAGGCGCGTGCGATGCTCCATCTCAAAGGCGCGCACGAGGTCGCGTTTTGACGACGGCTCCATCGCGCGTGGCCATGCTGGGCATGGGGATCATGGGCCGCCAGATGGCAGCCCGGATCGCCCGCGCCGGTTTTCCCACCCGCGTCTGGAACCGGACGGCGAGGGATTGCGAGCCGGCGATCTCGGCGGGGGTACACGCATCCGCGACGATCGCAGAAGCCATCGCCGGTGCAACCATCGTCGTGATCATGGTCAGCACGGGCGAGGCGGTGGATGAAGTTCTTTTCGCGCCGGATGGCGTCGCCGCCGCCGCAAAGCCGGCCTGCCGCGTGATCGTCATGAGCTCGATCCCGCCGGCGACCGCACGCGACCAAGCCACGCGTCTTGCAAAGACGGGCTTGGTCTATCTCGACGCCCCGGTGTCCGGCGGCGAGGTCGGCGCACGCAACGGCAGCCTCTCCATCCTGGTCGGAGGGCCCGAAGAAGACTTCGACCTGATCCGGCCGCTGCTTCAGACGATGGGCCGGCCGAGCCACATCGGGCCGGTGGGGAGCGGCCAGGTCGCCAAGCTCGTCAATCAGACGATCGTCGGCATTACGATCGCGGCGGTCGCCGAAGCAGCCCTTCTGGCGAAAGCCGCTGGCGCCGACCCCGGCCGCGTTTTCGCCGCGCTGGCTGGGGGATTTGCCGATTCAGCAGTGCTGCGCATTCACGGACCCCGCATGGTTGCGGCGGACTTCACGCCGGGCGCCCGCGCCTCGACGCAACTCAAGGACCTGCGCACGGCACAGTCGCTCGCGATCCATGCGGGGCTCAACTTGCCGACCTTGCACACGGTGGAGACGCTCTATGCGGCGATGTGCGCAAACGGCCTCGCCGACCTGGATCATAGCGGTCTCTATGCCTGGCTTGAGCGGCAGGTGTTTTGACGGAAGAACCTCAGCCGGCAATCACCTCGCGAACGGCGGCGACAAGCGCATCCGCCATGACCCGAAAGGTCCGCTCGCCCTCTTCCGCCGTCGCGTGGCGCGGATCGCCGAAATAGGCATCGGCGCCCCCGGCTTCCGAAAACGTCCGGGCGCCCCGGGAGAATGCGGCGGTCAGGCTGGAGGGATTCTCCGGCAACGCCCGTCGCACGGCTTCGTTCACCAGATCGGGCCGGTCCGCCAGGACCAGGCTGGACTCGAACCGGCCGGCGTGGCAGGCGCCCGAGAGGAATTCCGCGGTCAGGCGCTGCGCCAGGGCGCGGCGGGTGAAGTCGGGAAACGCAACCGCAAGTCCCATCCCACGAATATCGGCGACCACGTCTCGGAGCATCGCGACGTTTGCGGGATCGAAATGGCTGTTGGCGAGGCCGAGGCAGGAAAAGCCCTGCATCTTCAAGCTGCGGGCGATGTCGATCAGGATCGCCTTCGCGGCCGACGCTCCGATCGTGATCGTGCCGGCGAACTCCGCCGCGCAGTCGGCCGGGGCATAGGCGATCGACGGCAGGACAAGCGCCGCGACGCCAGATCGTTCGAGCGTCTCCGCCGCGCGACGCGCCACGCCCTCGCTGATGATGACGTCGGTGCCGAGCGGCAGATGCGGCCCATGCGCCTCGGTCGCGCCGCAGGGCAGAATCGCGACGGCATGGCCGCGGGCCACGATGTCCCGGATCGCCGGCCACGCCAGATCGGCAAAATTCATGAATACCGCCCGCGGAGCGCTTTCCTATCGACCTTGTCGCGGTCGTTGCGCGGTAGCGCGGTTTCGGAAAACGCCACCCAGTGCGGCGCCTTGTACCGCGCAAGCCGCTGCTTGACGAAATCGACAAGCTCCAATTGGAGCGCCGCCAAGGGCGCAAACCCGTCCTTCAGGACGATCACGGCCAGAGGCTTCTCCAATCCCGCGGCGTCCTTCTTGCCGATCACGCAGCATTCGCGGACGGCTTCGTGCTGCACGAGACAGTTCTCCACCTCGATCGGGCTGACATAGATGCCGCCGCTCTTGATCAGATCGTCGCCGCGCCCTTCGTAGTACCAATAGCCTTGCGAATCCTGACGGAATTTGTCGCCGCTGACGACCCAGCCGCCGCGCAGATGCTCCTTCGATTTCTCGTAGGCGCCGTGATAGCAGAGCGCGACGGAGTCCCCCTTTACCCAAAGCGTTCCGACATCGCCTTGTGCAACGGCGCTTCCTTCGTCGTCGATGAGCCGCGCCTGATAACCGGGAACGAGCTTGCCCAGGCTTCCCGGCCGTATGTCGCCCGGCCGGTTGCTGATGTAGATGTGAAAGCTCTCGGCGCTGCCAATGCCGTCGATGATCGGCACGCCGAAGGCGTCGTCCCATCGCGCGTGCAGGTCGCGCGGCAACGCCTCGCCGGCGCTCCACATGAAGCGCACGCTGGACAGATCAGCCGCTTTTCCGGCCGGCGCCTCAAGCATCTTGTTAATGAGCGTGGGAACGCCCGTGAGCACGGTTGGACGATGCTCCCGGATCAGGTCGAACATGAGTTCAGAGGTCGGCTGCTCGCGGAACAGCACGGTGGTCGCACCCGCGGCGAACGGAAACATGAGATTGGTTCCCGTGGCATAGCCGAAGAACAGACGCGGACCGGAAATCGTCAGGTCCGTGTCGCGCATCCCGATGAAGCGCTTCGCATAGACCTCGGTGTTGAACGGGAAATGGAAATGACAATGGACGGCGCCCTTGCTCTGCCCCGTCGTCCCGCTCGTGAACAGCCAGACCGCGGGATCGTCCTTGCGGGTCGGCCATGGCGCGCCGCCCTGTTCGGGCGTTTCGGCCAGCCAATCGTCGAAGCTTTTTCGCCCCAGCGCGCCCGCGCAAATGACATTGACGCCGCCGGCGCAGTGACGCGACATGTCCGCCGCGGCCTCGAACGCCGGCGCGCTCGCATCGTCGATGAACGCAAATTGCGGCTTCACATAGGAGAGATAGTATTCGTAGTCGCTGCGGGGCAGGAGCGGGTTGATCTGGGTGGCCACCCCGCCGGCCTTGATCGCGCCGAACCACGCATAGACGAACTCCGGACAATCCCGCATGCAGAGAAGCACCCGTTGCTCGGGCAGCAGACCGTCGCCGACCAGCTTCTCCGCAACCTGCATCACGTTGCGCGCGACCTCCGCGTAGGAGATGGCGCGGCCCTCGAACAGGATGGCCGTCTTGCCGCCGCGTCCGGCTTCGATATTGGCGAAGACGAAATAGTCCGCCATGTTGAAGTCTTCGGGAAATATCGGGCTTACGAATTCCATGGCAGCCTTTCCTGCGGCGCGTCAGTTCCCGGCCTGCTGATAGTGGCGCCGGTTGGGACGCGCCTTGGCGTTGAGCGCCGCGAGCTTCTCGTTGGCTTTTTCGGCTTCGCGATAGAGCTGGTATTCGCCGCTGCGCAGTTGTGCCGGCCAGCCGAGCGGCATGCCGTACGCCGAACGGACGCCGTAGTGACCGGCCGCCTGCCGGGCGAAGAAGGGATCGTTGAGCATCGGACGCGCCAGCGCGCAAAGGTCGGCGCGGCCGGCCGCGACGATGGTGTTGATCTGTTCCGGCAACGTGATGTCGCCGACGGCGACGGTCGGGATTCCGACGGCCTGGCGGATGTGCTCGGCAAACGGCGTTTGCCACATCCGGCCATAGACCGGCTTTTGCCACGGCACGGTCTGTCCGGAGGATGCGTGGATGATATCGACGCCGGCTTCCTTGAACAGGCGGCCGATCACGACGATATCGTCCGGCGTTATCCCCCCGTCGGCCCAGTCGCTGCAGGAAAGCCTGACCGACATGGGCTTGTCCGACGGCCAGACCTCGCGCATGGCCAAGAAGACTTCCACCGGAAACCGCGCCCGGCTTCTGGCATCGCCGCCATAGCGATCCGCGCGCCGGTTCGTGAGCGGCGACAGGAAGCTGGCCAGCAGGTAGCCGTGCGCGCAATGAAGCTCCAGCATGTCGAAGCCCGCGCGCGCGCCGCGCAGGGCCGCGGCAACGAAACTTTCGCGGACGTCATCCATCTTGGCGCGGTCCAGCGCGACCGGCATGTCCGAACGGTCCTCGAAATAGGCAAGCGGCGACGCCGAATAGATCGGCCAGTTGCCTTCGCTCATCGGCAGGTCGGCCCCCCGCTCCGGCACGTTGGTTGATCCCTTGCGACCGGCATGGCCGAGCTGGAGCACCATCTTCGCCGGCGTGGTGCGATGGACGAATTCGACGAGGCGTTTCCAGTCGTTTTCCTGCCGGTCGCTCCAGAGTCCGGTGCAGCCCGTGGTGATCCGCGCGTCGGGCGTGGGGCAGGTCATCTCGGTGAAGATAAGGCCCGCGCCGCCAATCGCCCGCGCGGCGTAATGCGTGAAGTGCCAGTCGTCCAGATCGCCCTCGGCGGCACAATACTGCGCCATCGGAGCCATGGCGACGCGGTTCGGCGCGACCAGGCCCCGCAGGTCGAACGGCGTGAACATCGGCGTCGGCCGCTCCGCGCCCATAGCGCGTCCGGTCGTGCGCCCATAGCGCGCGTAAAACTCATCCTCGACGCGTCGCAGAAACATCTTGTCCCGCATCGCGATATTGTCCCAGGTCAGGGACTTTGCGCGCGACATGAGCGAGAAGGCGAATGCGTATCGCTCCTTGTTCCAGTGCTTCGGCATGTCCTCGAACCAGCGCAGCGAGACCTGAGCATTATGCTGCGTGATCTCGACGGGCGTCCGCCGGCTGGCTTCGTAGGCGGCCTCCACCGCGTCTCCATCCGCCCCATGCGTCACCACGGCATCCGAAAGCGCGACGGCGCACTCCATCGCGAGCTTGGTGCCCGAGCCGATGGACCAGTGGGCGGTCGCCTTTACGTCGCCCAGAAGGAACATCTTGCCGTGTCGCCACGATGAGCAGCTCACGGACGGGAAGCTGCGCCAGATGGATCGGTTCGAGAGAAGACGATGGCCGTCAAGCTCCCGCGCGAACACGTCCTCGAGATAGGCAGCGCTGGCGGCCTCGTTCATATGCTCGAGCCCGCTCGCAGCCCAGCACTCCGGCGTCGTTTCGATCACCCAGGTCGAAAGCCCGCTCTCATATTGATAAGTGTGCGCGCAAAAGAGCCCATGCTCGGTCCGGCGAAAGAAGAATGTGAAGGCATCGAGCGGCCGCGTCGATCCGAGCCAGCAGAATTTGTTGCGGGTCTCGACGACGCGCGCACCGAAAGCGTCGGCATGCTTCGCGCGAATGGGGCTGTTCACGCCCTGGGCAACGACGACGAGGTCGCAGTCCGCAAAGCGCTCCTCGACCTCGTCAGCCTCGATGGACGTCGAGAAATGCAGGTTCACGCCGAGCGCCCGGCAGCGGTCCTGCAGGAGGCCCAGCAGGGTCTTTCGCGAGCAGCCTGCAAAGCCATTTCCGCCGACGATCGTGCGTTCCGCGTCGCGCGCGATGACGATGTCGCTCCAATAGGCGAAGTTGGCGCGCACCGCCTCGTAGGATTGCGGATCGGCGCTCAGGAATTCGTCCAGCGTCTCGTCCGAGAAAACGACGCCGAAGCCAAAGGCGTCGTCGGCCCGGTTTTGCTCGTAAACGTCGATCGTGCAGTCCGGCAGGCGCTTTTTCGTGAGAAGCGCGAAATAGAGCCCGCCCGGGCCACCACCGATGACGGCGATCTTCAGAGACATGATCTAGCGCTCGTCGGCGACGACGGCGGTCGTCTCGATTTCGACCTTGGCCAGGTCTTCCAACAGCGCCGATATTTCCACGACCGCCATGCAGGGAAAGACTTTCCCCAGCACGTCCCGCCAAGCGGCGCCGATCTGCGCACGCTGCTCGAGATATTCGCGCCGGTCCGTCACATAGCAGGTCATGCGGACGATGTCGGCCGCCGCCGCGCCGCCCTCGGCAAGGATGGCGCGCGTATTGAGGAGCGCCTGCCCGAACTGCCCCGCGAGGTCGCGATGTTCGAACTGTTCCCGGTCGTTCCAGCCGAGCACGCCGGCGGTGAACACGAACCGCCCGGACGCGGCGATGCCGTTCGCATACCCTTTGGGGCGCGGCCAGTTCTGCGGCTGAAGGACTGTTCTGGTCATCGGTCGATCAATCGCCTTCGAATACCGGCTTCTGTTTCGCGACGAACGCCTGGTAGGCGCGTTCGAAATCTCGGGTCTGCATGCAGAGCGCCTGGGCCTGGGCTTCCGCCTCGATCGCGGTATCGAGGCTCATGTCCCATTCCATGTTCAACTGGTTCTTGGTGATGCCGTTGGCGAAAGTCGGCCCCGCCGCAAGCTTGCGCGCGGCGGCCATCGCATGTGCGTCGAGTTCCGCGGCCGGCACGACTTCGTTGAAGAAGCCCCACATCTTTCCTTCCGCGGCGCTCATCGCACGGCCGAAGAACAGGAGCTCGCTTGCCCGGCCCTGCCCGATGATGCGCGGCAGTATCGCGCACGCCCCCATGTCGCAGCCGGCCAGGCCGACGCGATTGAACAGGAAGGATGTCGTCGCCTCCGGCGTCGCGTAGCGGATGTCGGAGGCCATCGACAGGATGGCGCCCGCGCCGACGCTCACGCCGTCCACCGCGGCGATGATCGGTTGCGGGCAGCCGCGCATCGCCTTGACCAGATCGCCTGTCATCCGCGTGAAGTCGAGCAATTCCGCCACGGACATCCTGGTCAGCGGCGCGATGATGTCGTGGACGTCGCCGCCGGAACAGAAATTGCCGCCCTGGCTGCCGAAGACGACCGCTTTCACGTCTTTGGCGTAGGTGAGAGCGCGAAACATGTCGCGCAATTCGGCATAGGATTCGAAGGTCAGAGGGTTCTTCCGCGCCGGCCGGTCGATCGCGATACGCGCGACGCCTTGCGAAAACGCCCACGCGAAATGCCGGGGCGCGAAGGTTTCCGGATTCATGCCGCCTCCTCTTCGAACTGGCTTGCCGGATGGCCGAGCGCATTCAGCAATCCGCGCAGGTTCGAGATCTGCGCCGGCGCAAGCGCCGAAAACGCCTCGGCGACCCAGCGCCGATTCGCATCCGCCATGTCCGCGAATATGCGCCGGCCCTTCCTGGTGAGCCGGAAGATCGCCACCCGGCCGTCGCGCGGGCTGGCCGAGCGCTGCACCAGCCCCGCGACGATGAGAGGCGTCGTGACCTGCGTCGTGTTGCCGTCGGTGACCTTGAGGTAGGCCGACAAGGCCCCCGCCGTCGCCCCTTTGTCGCCGGCGCGATCGAGAGCCGCGAGCACGTCGAAGCGCGAGATGGAAAGGCCGAAACTCTGCCGCATGCGGGCATCGATGGCTTTCTTGATCGTGTTGGAGGCCGAAAGCAGGGCAAGCCATGCGCGAAGGGAATCGCGATCGTCCGTCATGCGGTTTCTCCGCCGTCGATGACGATGGCCTGGCCGTTGACCGCCGCAGCCGCGTCGCTTGCCAGCCACAGCGCGGCAGCCGCCACTTCTTCCGGCAGGACAAGCCGCCCCATGGGGTTGGCGGCGGCAAACGCGGCGGCCGCTTCTTCCGGTGTGCGTCGCGTTCTGCCGGCGAGCGCGTCGATCGCCTCGGCGATCATCGGCGTATCGGTATAGCCGGGGCAGAGCGCATTCGCCGTGACGCCCGTCTTCGCGAGTTCGAGCGCCAGGGAACGCACGAAGCCCAGGACGCCGTGCTTCGCCGCCGCATAGGCGCTCGCATAGCGATATCCCTTCAGCGAGGCGGTCGATCCCAGGACGATGAGGCGGCCCCATCCGCGCTCCACCATCGCCGGCACCACGGCCTGGGCGCAGCGCACGACGCTGGTCAGATTGAGCGCGATCATGCGGTCCCAGGTTTGCGGCGGCGTCTTGAGCGCGGGCGCGGTGTCGGCACCGCCGGCATTGGCGACAAGGATGTCGATCTGCCCTGCCCGGTGCAGGCCGGCGCCCACGGCATCGGCATCGCACACATCCATGACGACATGGGCAAAGCCGGTGCTTTCCAGTCGCCCCTTGTCGCGTCCGGCGATCAGCACCTCGCTGCCCGCGTCCCGGAAGGCACAGGCGATCGCAAATCCGATGCCGGCAGCACCGCCTGTCACCAGCACGCGCGGACGAGTCTGTCTCATTGCCGTTTATCATAGATTACTTTAGGACTAAGGCAAGGGACGGCGGACGGGCTTTGCGGCCCTCCGGCGGAAAGCCGGGTCCGGAAATCGCCTTTGCGGATGGGGGACGATTATGAGTTCGACGCGATCGATGACCTATGGGGAGTATCTGCACTTGCCCGGGCTGCTGTCCTGCCAGCAGCCGCTCAGCGGACAGCACGACGAAATGCTGTTCGTGATCCTTCACCAGACCATGGAACTGTGGATGAAGCAGGTGCTGTTCGAGATCGATGCCGCCCAGGCCACGATCGCGCGCGGCGAGTTGGTGCCGGCTTACAAGAGCCTTGCGCGCGTCTCGCGCATACAAGCGGTGATGACGCAGGCGTGGGACATCCTGGCGACCATGACGCCTGCCGACTATCTCGGCTTCCGCGATGTGCTGGGCACGAGCTCCGGCTTCCAGTCGGCCCAATTCCGCACGTTGGAATACCGTCTGGGTCTCAAGAACGAGGCGTTCCTGAAGTTCCAAGAGGATGGGTCCGAGGAGCGACGCATGATGGAACGGGCGATCGACGGCATAAGCCTTTACGACGAGGTTCTGGGCCAGCTCGCGAAGGCCGGCTTTGCCGTTCCGGCCGACGCGGCTCTGCGGCCGCGGCGCGGAGCTTATGTGCCGAGCGAGGCGGTGGAAGCGGCCTGGATAGAGATCTATCGCGATACGCACGAACATTGGGCGCTCTACCAGCTTGCCGAGAAGCTGCTCGATCTCGACGACGCCTTGCTCACCTGGCGACACAAGCACGCACTCACCGTCGAACGCGTGATCGGCATGAAGCGCGGCACCGGCGGCACCGAGGGCGTCGCCTATCTTCAGAAGACGCTCGGGCAGCGGTGCTTTCCGGAGATCTGGTCGATGCGGACCAGGCTATGAAATCCTACAAGCCGCTTTTCTCCCGTGCGCTCGCGGCGGCACCGCGACGTCTGCACTTCGCGGCGCATTCGCATCATCTGTGGCCGGATGCCTCCCATGCAGGGCATCTGCAGGCCTGGGACGATGCTGCGCATCTCGCCGATCTGAAATGGGACAGGATATTCGGCGACGTGATTCCGACCGCGCAGCGCCATGTCGCGCAGGAACTGCACCTGCCGGCACCCGGGACCGTGGGGTTCGCACCGAACACGCACGAACTGGTGCACCGCCTCTTTTCCGCAAAACTTGGAGCTGCTCCGCTCGACCTGCTGACCAGCGACGGGGAGTTCCATTCCTTTCGCAGGCAGGCCGCGCGGTGGGAAGAACAAGGCTGCGTGAGGCAGCGGATCGTGCCGTGCGAGCCGTTCGATACCTTCACCGAACGCTATCTGGACGCCGTGGCGCAAAAGGCACCGGACATCGCCTTCGTAAGCCACGTCATGTACAGGAGCGGATTGCGCTTCGACGGGATCGACGCGCTCGCGCCCTATGCGCAGCCGGACGGCACCTGGGTGGTGATCGACGGGTACCATGCGTTCATGGCAATCCCCTTCGATCTGGGCCGCGCGGCGGACCGCGTTTTCTACATCGGCGGCGGTTATAAATACGCCATGGCGGGCGAAGGCGCGGCCTTCCTCCACGCGCCGCCGGGTTTCGGGCCGAGGCCCGTAAACACCGGTTGGTTTGCCGAGTTCGCGGGCATCGAGGCGCGGGCCCAAGGCGTGTCCTATTCCCCCGACGGCATGCGTTTCATGGGCGCGACGTGCGATCCAAGCGGGCTATACCGTTTCAACGCGGTGCGCGCCGCGCTCCATGCCGAAAATCTCGACACGGACGGCATCGCGACGCGCACGGCGACGCTGCGGGAAAAGCTTGAAGCCGCCATCGCGTCGGGCCGGCTTGGCGCGCTCCGCGAAGCCGCTCTCCTTCGCCCGAACGCAAGGGGACCGCAAAGCCGCTTCATCGCGCTGCGCGACGCCCGGGCCCAAAACTGGAAGGCCGAGTTGCTCGCGCGCGACATCGTGACGGACGCACGCGACGACGTGCTGCGGATCGGATTGGGACTCTATCACGACGACGCCGACATCGCCGCGCTCTGCGAGAGACTCGCAGGCTGATATAGAACTCCCGCTTTATGCCCCCTGCGCCAGTATCCTCCGATGTTTTGAGGTTTTCATCGGCGCGCTTCGTGTTCGCAAGGCATGCGTTTTGCGATCGACGCGCGCCGCGCGTACCTGTCGCACGCCGCATGAGCGCAGAGCCAATATAAGCGCGATCGCCCGAACCAGCTATCGGCAGAGCCGATCAAACGATTTGTTCGGTCTTATTGTACGGCCGCCCCCGGGTTCATAAAATATTCGATGGGCGGGAATTTCTCCCAGGATAGAAAAGCCAAACCTGAAACAGCTCTCCGCAAATCGTACCGGATTTGCAGCGCCCCGCGGCGATCGAATTGCGTGGCGCGTCCAGTACGGCCCTATTGGCAAGGTCGGGATGTCGCGCGGCGCGTATGAGCGAGAGCAAAATGAAAATAGAGGCAATGGTGATACGACAACCCGGCGGTCCGTTTTGTCGGGAAGCTCTCGAACTCGATGCGCCGGGGAACCATGAGGTTCTCGTCCGCATCGTGGCGGCCGGAATGTGCCACACCGATCTTGCCGTCTTGGATCAGACTTTTCCGTTTCCGCTGCCGTTTGTGCTGGGGCACGAAGGTTCCGGCATCGTGGAACGCGTTGGTGCCGATGTCACGAGCGTAGCGGCGGGCGATCACGTCGTGCTGACATTCAATAGCTGCGGCGCGTGCCGCTCCTGCGAAACCGGACATCAAGCCTATTGCCATTCCTTCTCGGCGCTCAATCTGTCCGGCCGCCGCAGCGACGGCTCCACGACCTTGCGTTGCGGCGAGGAGGCCGTGCATGGCTCGTTTTTCTCCCAATCGTCTTTCGCAACACACGCGCTCGCGCACGAACGTTCGGTCGTGCGTGTTCCGCGAGATGCGCCGTTGGAGCTGCTGGGACCACTGGGCTGTGGCGTGCAAACCGGAGCCGGCGCTGTCATCAACATGCTGCGACCGTGGCCGGGATCGACCGCCGCGGTATTCGGGACCGGCGCGGTGGGATTGTCGGCGATCATGGCCGCCAGAATTGCCGGATGCGGAAGAATATTCGCGGTGGACCCGGCGCAAAACCGTCTTGACCTGGCGAGCGAACTGGGCGCGACGGACCTCATCAACGTCACGCAGCAGGACGCAAAGACGATAATTCTGAACGCCGGCGGCGCGGACGTATCGCTCGATACGTCCGGATCTCCCGCCGGCGTCACGGCGGCAATCGAGTGCCTCAAACGGAATGGTTCTTGCGGCCTGGTTGCCAGCGGAGGCAGA
>DASWOE010000229.1:0-2839 GCA_036398875.1 Rhizomicrobium sp. | reverse complement strand
CCGCGACGCGCCGGCTTGGGCAGCAATGGCGAAATCCGCTGCCACTCCTCGTCGGTCAAGTCCGTCGGGTAGCGCTTGGTCTTCTTCTCTATCCGGGCCATCCGGCCGCGATTCGCTGGGGTCCACATCCCAATCTTGAATGTCCACATCCCAATCTTGAATCACGTCCCGATAGCCTTGCGAACCCCAATTCTCAAACGGGCTCTTAGAAGTTCCATCTACCAGGAATATCCGGATTGTCCGTCCGCCGGCCGCCATGTAAGTCCCGCCCCAACTGTAACCGTCACCCCAACGCCCAAACCAGCACCGCCTTCTGCGCGTGCAGTCTGTTCTCCGCTTCGTCGAACACCACGCTGTGCGGACCGTCCAGCGCTTCGTCGGTCACTTCCTCGCCGCGATGCGCCGGCAGGCAGTGCATCAGCACCGCGTCCTTGGCCGCATGCGCCAGCAGCCGCTCGTTCACCTGGTAGGGCTTGAGCAGATTGTGCCGCTGCTTGGTGGTGTCCTCGTCGCCCATCGAGACCCAGGTGTCGGTGACGACGCAGTCGGCGCCGGCCACCGCGGCCTCCGGATCCTCCAGGAACTGCACCTTGGCGCCGGCCGCCTGCGCCCATTCGCGCATGGTCTCGCGCGGCGCCAATTCCTTGGGCGTGGCAATGCGCAGGGTGAAGCCGAACTTCGCCGCGGCGTGGATCCACGACGCCTGGACATTGTTGGAGTCGCCGGTCCAGGCCACGGTGCGGCCGCGGATCGGCCCGCGCGCCTCCTCGAACGTCATCACATCGGCCAGCACCTGGCAGGGATGGGTGAGCTTGGTCATGCCGTTGATCACCGGCACGGTCGAATTCTCCGCCAGCTCGTGCAGCATGTCCTGGTCCAGCGTGCGGATCATCACCGCATCGACATAGCGCGACAGCACGCGCGCGGTGTCGGCCATGGTCTCGCCGCGGCCGAGCTGCATCTCCGCGCCGGTCAGCATGATGGTCTTGCCGCCCAACTGCTGCATGCCGACATCGAAGGAGATGCGCGTGCGGGTCGACGGCTTGTCGAAGATCAGCGCCAGCATCTTGCCGGCGAGCGGACGGTCGGCGTCTTCGCTGCCCTTGGAGAGGCCGGCGCGTGCCGCCTTGCGCGCGCGCGCGGCAGCGATGAGGGCGCCCAGCTGATCGCCGTCGAAATCGCTCAAATCGAGGAAATGCTTCACGGTCGTGACCCGTCCCGCCGGCGCGTTCATGCCGCCGCCGTCTTCTTGTTCGTTTCGAACTCGGCCGCCGCATCGCAGAGCAGGCGCACCGCCTCGCGCACCTGGTCTTCGGTGACGACGAGCGGCGGCAGCAGGCGCACCACATTCTCGCCCGCGCCGACGATCAGCAGGCCGTGGCGGCGCGCCGCGGCGACGAAATCGATATTGGGCACGGCCAGCTTCAAGCCCAGCATCAGGCCCTGACCACGGAGCTCCTCGAACACCGCCGGGTGTTCCGCGATCAGTCCGGCGAGCTGCTGGCGCAGGAAACCGCCGACCTGCCGGACGTGGTCGAGGAAGCCCGGCTCCAGCACCATCGACACCGCCTCGTCGCCGACCGCCATGCCGAGCGGGTTGCCGCCATAGGTCGAGCCATGCGTGCCGGCCGTCATGCCCTTGGCCGCCTCTTCGGTCGCGAGGCAGGCGCCGAGCGGGAAGCCGCCGCCGATGCCCTTGGCCACGCACATGATGTCGGGCGCGATGCCGAGCCATTCATGGGCGAAGAACTTGCCGGTGCGGCCGACGCCGCACTGGATCTCATCGAAGATCAGGAGCAGGCCGTGGCTGTCGCACAGCTTGCGCAGGGCACGCAGGAATTCCGGCGGCATGGGCGAGAGACCGCCCTCGCCCTGGATGGGTTCGATCATCAGCGCCGCGGTCGCGGGGCCGATGGCGGCCTCCAGCGCCTTCAGGTCGTTCGGCGGCACCTGGTCGAAGCCTTCGACCTTGGGCCCGAAGCCTTCGAGATATTTCTCCTGGCCGCCGGCGGCGATGCCGGCCAGCGTACGGCCGTGGAATGCGCCCTTGAAGGTGATGATGCGGAAGCGCTCGGGATGGCCGTTCACGAAGTGATAGCGGCGCGCCATCTTGAAGGCGCATTCGCAGGCCTCGGCGCCGGAATTGGTGAAGAACACGGTGTCGGCGAAGGTGTTCTCGACCAGCTTCTTGCTGAGGCTCTCCTGGCCGGGCACGCGGTAGAGGTTGGAGGTATGCCAGAGCTTGGCCGCCTGAGTCGTGAGCGCCGCGACGAGTCGGGGATTGGCGTGACCGAAGGCGTTGACCGCGATGCCGGCGCCGAAATCCAGGTAGCGCTTGCCGTCTTCGGCGAAAAGATAAGGCCCTTCGCCCCGCACGAACGCGACGTCCGCCCGGTTGTAGGTCGGCAAAACCGTCGGAAACACTGGACTCTCCATGGCTTGGCGCCGCGCCCCATTCGCGCGGTGCGGTGGGGTTATCCCCTCAATCGACACGCCGGGCAAGCGGATGGCTCCTATGCAGGCGAGTCGCCTTCTTGTGGACAAGGTCTGGGGATAGCCCCACAATGCTTGTGCGGATGCGTAGGGGCGATACGATATCTTGTGGCCTTAGCCATGAGGGACGCCGTGAACACCCAATTGCTGAACTGGACCGACGACCGGGTCGAACAGCTCAAGAATCTCTGGACCGAGGGGCTCTCCGCGAGCCAGATTGCCCGCGCGCTGGGCGGGGTGACCCGCAACGCCGTGATCGGCAAGGTGCACCGCCTGGGCCTCGCCGGCCGGGCCAGCCCGTCGCGCACCGAGCGGCCGCGCCTGCCGCTGACCCCGAAGGTCTCGC
>DASWOE010000228.1:0-3987 GCA_036398875.1 Rhizomicrobium sp. | reverse complement strand
TGGCGGCGTGCACGCTGTCCGATTCGCTGCGGCATGACGACGTCCGCTCGGTCTGGGCGCAGCCGGCCAATGCGGCGACGTCCGAGACCGTGATCTTCGCCACCGATCGCGAGGCGGACGGCAGCCCGCTGGGCTATGGCCTGCACTGGGATTCGGCGACGCATTGCGGCGTGGCGGCGCTGTCGATCCCCGGCGCCTTCGTGGCGGGGCAGACGCCGCATTGGATCAAGCTGGCAAAGCCCGAGACGATCGCCTGCGATGCCGCCGGCGACATGGACGGTTTCGCGCGCGCCGTCGCCGACCGCGCGGCGGCGCAGCATTGCGACCGGGTCCTGCTCTATGTCCATGGCTACAACCAGACCTTCGCCACGGCCGTCACGCGCATCGCCCAGTTCGCGACGGACACGCAATGGCGCTGCGCCGCGGCGCTGTTCAGCTGGAGCAGCGAGGGCAAGTTCGACCGCTATGCCGCAGACATCGAGCGCAGCGGCTATGCCGTGCCGGAACTGACCCAGGCGCTGCGCGCGCTGGCGGCGACGGGGCTGAAGATCGACATCGTGGCGCATTCCATGGGCGCGCGCGTGACGCTGACGGCGCTGGCGGCGCTGTGCACGAGGCGGCCGGCGGAAGCGGCCGACGAACTGCTGCTGCTGGCGCCCGACGTCAGCGCCGAGCACGACAATGACGATTTCGGCCATCTGCTGGCCAAGAGCGCGCCTTGCGTGCATCGCAGCACGGTCTATGCCTCGGACAACGACCTGATCCTGGTCACCTCCGAGGGCGTGCATGGCGGCATTCCGCGCGCCGGACGCGTGCCGGACCGGGACCTGCAATATGTCGACGGCCATCACGGCAATATCGACGTCGTGGATGCGAGCGCCGCGCCGGGCGATCCGTTCGGCCACGGCTATTTCGTGCTCTCCTATGAGATGCTGGACGACATGATGTGGGTGCTTTCGGGGTTGCCGATCGGGCGGCGCGCCGAGGCGGACGCGCTGGGCGGCCCGACCCTGATTTGCGCGGCCGACGGCTGCGCCGACCGCCGCTATGTCCTGCGGGTCGCGGCGGAGCGCGGGCCGGATTTCCAGACGCGGCTGCTCAGGCGATTGTGGCCGCTGCTGTTTCGCGTTCAATGATCTCGACTTCGCCCGGATGGGCGATGAGCAGCGTGGTGGCGATGCCGACGAAGAGGCCGTGATCGACCACGCCCGGAACATCCGACAACGCCTGCGCCAACCTCGCCGCCGACGTGATGGCACCCAAGGCGCAATCGTAGATCAGGTTGCCGGAATCGCTGCGGACCGCGGCGCCGTCCTTGACGCGCAACCTCACGGACGGCGCGTCGTAGCCGAGCGCCGCGGCCGCCGCCGCGATGCGCCCGGCGGTGGTCTTGTGGCCGAATTCGATCACCTCGACGGGGAGCGGGAACTTGCCCAGCCGGGCGACCAGCTTGGTCTCGTCGGCGATGACCAGCATCCGCTTCGACGAGGCGGCGACGATCTTCTCGCGCAACAGCGCCGCGCCGCCGCCCTTGATCAGCGCGAGTTCGCGATCGGCCTCGTCGGCGCCATCGACCGTCAGGTCGAGCGGCGCTAGGTCGTCCAGCGGCGCCAACGCGATGCCGAGCGACCGCGCCTTGGTGGCGGTCTTTTCCGAGGTCGGGACGCCGATCACATCGAGCCCGCCACGGATGCGGGGCGCCAGAATTTCGAGGAATATCTCGGCCGTCGATCCGGTGCCGAGCCCGAGCTTCATGCCCGGCTGGACGAATTCGAGGGCCTTGGCGGCGGCGGCGCGCTTGAGGGTGGAGGGGTCGGCGGTCATGGATCCGTCTTAGCAGAAGGATCAGAGGGCCGCGACCGCCATGCCGAGCGCCCGCGCGCAATCGGCCATGCGCCGGTCGGAAAGTGGCCAGTTCGGCGCCGAGACGCAGGGCGATGGCGAGATGGATGGCGTCGGGCGCACGGAGCGGCAAATCCAGGCGACGGATGAATGCATTCGCCGCGCCGAGGTCCGACGACTGGATTGCGGCGACGACTGCCTTGTCCCTGATCCAATTGTCGAAGTTTGCAAGGGCCGATCGAGCTTCCACCAGCTCAAGAAATTTTGTCCGCTGGCGAATTCCGATGACCGATGCAAAACTCTGCGGCGCCGAAATCGCCGATCGCGATTCCGGCGGGGCCCGTCAAGAAGAAAGCTTCAATTTTGGCAGCAAATATGTCGGGAACAAAAATCGGCGCGATTGCACTGCTGTCAAGATATACGCTCAACGCGCCCAATCCTCGTCGCGCATGCGCGAGACGAACGTACCGGCATCTTCGGGAGGAATCATGCCCGCAACCCGATGTCTGCGAATCCACTCGACGTCTTCTGGTGTGATTTTTCGCTCCTCGGTCGCCGACACACTGTTGAGCCGCGCCACGACCTTGCCTTCGCGCGTGATGACGACATCCTCGCCTTCGACGGCGCGGTCGATCAGCTCGGAAAGCTTGTCCTTGGCTTCGTCGAGAGTGTGCGTGGACATGGATGGATTATAGCCGATGATGGGCTAATTTGTCCACGAAACGGTTCGACGGCGGCCAAAAGGATGTGGAAATACGACGTCGCCGTGATCGGTCTGGGCGCGGCGGGGAGCGCGGCGCTGAACGCGCTGGCGCGGGCGGGTGCGCGCGTCATCGGGCTCGACCGCTACGATCCGCCCCACGATCTGGGCAGCAGCCATGGCGAGACGCGGATGCTGCGCACGGCTTATGCCGAAGGGCCGTTCTATGTGCCGCTGGTCAAGCGCGCGATCACGCTGTGGAAGGCCGCCGAGCGCCGCGGCGGAAAGAAACTGTTCGAGCAGGCGGGCGTCGTCTATGCCGGACCGGCCGACAATCCCTTCATCAAAGGCACCAAGGTTGCGGCGGATGCCAAGCAGGTCCGGCTTGTGCGCGCGTCCGGGTTGGACGCCTGGTTCAACCTGCCGGAGGGATGGAACGCCCTCAAGGAGACACAGGGCGGCTTCGTCTATCCCGAGCGCGCCATTGCGACGTTCCTGGCGGAGGCGCGGGCCCATGGCGCGACGGTCTGGAAGACCTGTCCCTGCGCGGCGATGGACGGTTCGGGCACCACGATCGTGCTGCGAACCCCGCGCGGCGAGGTCGCGGCGCGGTGCGTGGTCGTCACGACGGGCGCATGGATCGCAGATCTGGTACCGGCGTTGAAACCCGTCACTTTCGCCGAGCGCCGCGTCCTGCATTGGTTCGCCGATCCGCAGCGGCGGTTCACGATGCGAAAGGGCTTTCGCCCCTTTGCCATCGGAACCGAGGACGGGCAGATGATCTATGGCTTTCCCGCCAACGCCAAAGGCGAGGTGAAGGTCGCCGAGCATATGCGCGTGTCGGTCGTCGCGTCGCCCGACCGGCTCGACCGCGGAATTTCGCGCGCCGACATCCGCGCGATAGAGGCGCCGGTGCGGCGTCTTCTTCCCGGACTTGGCGGACGCGTCCGATCAACCGTGTGCATGTATCCGATGGCCAAGGACGAGCGGTTCATCCTGGCCAGGCATCCCGGCGATCCGCGCGTCATCGTCGGCGCGGGCCTGTCGGGCCATGGCTTCAAATTCGCGCCGGCGATCGGCGAAGTCCTGGCGAACCTTGCGCTTCGCAGGACGCAAAAGGTGCCGGTCGGCGAATTCGGCTGGCCTATTCGACCGTGACGCTCTTCGCCAGATTGCGCGGCTGATCGACGTCGGTGCCCTTGGCGACGGCGGCGTAATAGGCGAGCAGCTGAACGGGAAGCGCATAGAGGATCGGCGCAATCAGCGGGTCGGCGGCCGGCACCTCGATCGTGTGCCAGACCTTGTCGCCGGCCGCTTCGATCCCCTTGGCGTCGGAGATCAGCAGCACCTTGCCGCCGCGTGCCATCACTTCCTGCATGTTGGAGATGGTCTTCTCGAACAGCGCATCGTGCGGCGCGATCACGATGACCGGCACGTTCTCGTCG
>DASWOE010000227.1:0-7237 GCA_036398875.1 Rhizomicrobium sp. | reverse complement strand
ATCTTCTTCGACGACGACAACGACATCCCGGCGCTGCAGGTCGATCATATCCTGCCCGACACCAAGCAGGACGAGTTGCAGAAGGCGTATGGCCTGTTCAACCTTCGGCTCACCTATCAGCCCGACGACACGAACTGGACGATCGGCGCCTTCGTCAACAACCTGTCCGACGAGAAATACATCAAGGACGCGGGCAACACGGGCGACGCCTTCGGCATCCCGACCTTCATCGCCGGCGAGCCGCGCTTCTACGGGGTGAGCGTTTCGATCCGCAAATAGGAGGCGCGGGATTCTCTATTGTGTTGCCGCACGATTGCGCGCATAAGCCGCGCCCCTCGTGAGAGGCCACTCGCTTTGAGAAGGAACTGATGCCATGACGTCGATCGTTGGTCCTTTGGTCAAACCGAACCGGCTCGAAACCCGCTTCGACCGCACCGCGCTTCACAGCCATGCGTTCCGCCATCCGGTGCTGCTCGTCGTCCTTCTGCTGATCGCAGCGGCGGCGGCGGCCGTGGCCACGCATGCCGTGACGCTTCCGATCTGACAGCGACGCGCGCGGCGCCCGGCACGATCGTGCCGGCGGCGCGCGCGGACGGGGAAGGCGCGGAATAAGCCACCGCCAGAGAACCCGATCGATACGGCGAGCGCCCGCCATCTTGCTCCCCGCCTTTCCGGCGCTAGTCTCGCCGGGGCCAGGGGAGGAAAACAAAATGCTGCAATGGAAGATCGGCGACGTGACCGTCACGCGGGTCGTGGAGATGGCGGTGGATGCCGCCGTCGATGGACCCATCCCCTTCATGCTGGACGCGACGCCGCAATCGCTCCAAGCCATGCCCTGGCTCTACCCGAACTATGTGACCCCGAAGGGGGAGCTGCGGCTGTCGTTCCACGCTTTGCTGGTCGATGCGCCCGGCCTGAAGCTGGTGGTGGACACCTGCATGGGCAACGACAAGCCGCGCAAGGAGCTTGGCGGCAACGCCTTGCACACGACGTTTCTGGAGGATTTGGCGGCCGCCGGCTTCTCGCGCGAGCGCGTGGACGCGGTCGTCTGCACCCATCTGCATGTCGATCACGTCGGCTGGAACACGATGCTGGAGGGCGGAAAATGGGTGCCGACCTTTCCCAAGGCCCGCTATCTGTTCAGCCGCAAGGACTATGAACACTTCGTCGCGTTCGAAGACGACCACCAGCGCGCCATCATGTCGGACTCCGTCACGCCGATCCTGGAGGCGGGACTGGCACGGACGGTGGAGCTCGACCACCGCATCTCGCCGGAACTGCGGCTGATGCCGACCACCGGCCACACGCCCGGCCATGTCAGCGTGGTCATCGAGTCCAGGGGCGAGACGGCGGTGATCACGGGCGACATGATCCACCACCCCTGCCAGATCGGGCGTCCCGACTGGTCGACCGAGTACGACACCGACAAGACGGCATCGGCCGCGACACGGCACGCCGTGCTCAAGGATTGGGCGGACAAGCCGGTGCTGATCATCGGCACGCATTTCGCGGCGCCGACCGCAGGTCACGTCAAACGCGACGGCGACGGCTATCGCTTCGTCGGATGAGCGCCTCTTAAGCCGGCCTTAATCGCGCGATGGCATCATCCTCGCGCATTCCGTCGCGATCGCTGGTGTCATGTTGCGGCGCATTCGGATGCTGCGGCGCAATACGATTTCACCGCATTTTACGCATTAAAACGAATTCCGCGAACGCGGCGATACGCGCATGATTTCGATCGCATTCAGTGAGTCGCAGCCATGTCCCTCGTCGGCCCCCTCTTCCAGATGAACGACCGTCGCGATCGGCGCGATGCCATGGAGGGCGGAAACACGCGCGACCACAATCTCGTCGTCGCGGCCTTCGCGGGCTGCGTCGCGTTCTGGGCGGCGCTCGCCGGGATCCTGTTCGTCACGCTCTGATCACGCCGCATAGCCGTCCATCGCCGTGGCCATGTCGATATCGTTCTGCGTCACGCCGCCGGCGTCGTGGGTCGAGAGCGTGACCTCCACCTTGTTGTAGACGTTGAGCCATTCGGGATGGTGATCCATCTTCTCCGCCAGCAGCGCCGCGCGGGTCATGAAGGCGAAGGCGGCGTTGAAATCGGCGAAGGCGAAGCTTTTCGCGATGGCGTCGCGGCCGTCCACCGACGTCCAGCCCGGCAGCGCTGCGAGCGCGGCCATGCGCGCCTCCGGCGACAGCTTTTTCATGGGTTCGCTCTCCATTTGTGCTTATCCTATCCCACCATGGACCGGAACGACATCAAAGCGCCGTCGCTCGAAGATTTCGAGACGATGGCGCGCGCGGCGTTCGCGGACTTGCCGCGCGAGTTCCGCGCCCTGGCCGGCGACATCGTCTTTGGCATCGAGGACTTTCCCGATGCCGAGGTGATGCGCGACATGAAGCTGGACAGCGAGTTCGACATCCTGGGCCTGTTCCACGGCCCGCGCCTGGCGGACCAGCTGGCCGGCCACGTCAACGGCCGCCAGACCATGATCTTCCTCTATCGCCGGCCCATTCTCGACTATTGGGCCGAACATGACGACACGCTGGGCTAGATCGTGCGTCATGTCCTGATCCACGAGATCGGCCATCATTTCGGCCTGTCGGACGACGACATGCACGCGATCGAGGGCGAAGCCGGCTAACGCAGGCGATAGGCGTGCTCGGCGCGGTAGAGGCTGCCGTCGCCGGTGAGCACGCTCGAATAGAGAATAAAGCCGTTCACCGCGAAGGGCGGCGCGCCGTAGAGCGCATGGTCGGTGAGATGGTCCATCACCCGGCCGAGCGGCGCGCCCCGCAGGCGGGCCAGCGTGACATGCGGCGTGTATTTCTGCCGGTCGGGCGCCAGTCCGGCGCGCTGGACCGCGGTCTCGATCTTGCGCTGCAGGTGCAGCAGCCCCGCATTGGGCCGCACCCCCGCCCATAGCGCATGCGGGTGCTTGCCGCCGAAGGCGCCGGTGCCGTGCAATTCGAGCGCGAAACCCGGCGCCTCGATGGCGCCGAGCGCGTCATGCACCGCGGCGGCGGCGCTCCCATCGACGTCGCCGATGAAGCGCAGGGTCAGGTGAAGCTGCTCGCGCGTCTGCCAGCGCGCGCCCGGCACGCCGGCCTGCAGCAGGGCGAGCGACGGCGCGATGTCGTCGGGGATGGCGAGGGCGGCGAACAGGCGGGGCATTCAGGTTTTCCGCCGCGCCAGGCGGCCGAGCGGCAGCCTGCGGCGGAAGATCAGCACGATCGCGAGATAGAGGGCGCCGCCAAGCGCCGTGCCGGCGCCCAGCCGCACGAGCTCCCGCAGTTCCGGCCCGACCGCGACATCGGCGCAGAGCGCCACGCCGGCATAGGCGCCGGTCCCGGCGCCGAGCGCGGCCAGCAACACCGGCAAGACCGCGCGGCGGAACGGCTCGGCGATCTGAAGCAGGCCGCGACGGCGCCCGATCCAGACCAGCTGGCCGACATTGATCCAGGCGCCGAGCGAGGTGCCGAGCGCGATGCCGGCGAGGCCGAGATGGAAACCCCACACCAGCACGATCTTGATCGCGATGTTCGCCGCCATGGCGGTGAGGCTGCAGCGCGCCGGCGTCATGGTGTCGTGACGGGCGTAGAAGGTGGACGCGACGATGCGCACCAGGGCGAAGGCCGGCAGGCCGGCGCCGTAGGTCGCAAGCGCGACGGCGGCGAGCGCCGCGGCGCTCTTGTCGAAAGCGCCATGGGCGAAGATCGCGCGCATGATGGTGTCGGGAACGACGACGAACACGACCGCGAAGGGCAGGATCAGCAGCAGCGACAGCGCGGCGGTGTTGTTCTGCGCCGCATCGGCGCCGCCGCGGTCGTCGCGGGCGAGCAGCGACGACATCTGCGGCAGAAGGACGGTCCCGAGCGCGATGCCGAGCACGCCCAGGGGCAGCTGGTCGATGCGGTCGGCATAGTAAAGCGCGGTGCGGCTGCCGACCGGCAGGAAGCTCGCCAGGATGTTGTCGATGAGGGGGGCGAGGAAGACCGTCATGGTGCCGATGGTGACCGCGCCCAGCGCCTTGAAGAACCCCTTCACCTCCGGCGTCCAGCGCGGCCAGGTGATGCGCAGCGTCAGCCCGTCGCGCCCCCCCGCCCACAGCATGAAGAAGAGCTGCAGCACGCCGCCGATCAAGACGCCCCAGGCGGCGGCGTAAGCCGCGTTGGGAAACCACGGCGCCGCCAGGAGCGTCGCGATCATGGCGAGGTTCTGGAAATTGGACCACGCGGCCGCGGCCCAGAACTTCTCGACGGCGTTGAGCATCGCCGAGATCTGGATCGCGACGACGGTGAGGATCAGATAGGGAAAGGTGATGCGCGCCAGATCGACGGTGAAGGCGAGCTGGCCGGAATTGCCGGCGAAGCCCGGCGCGATCGCGCGCACCACGGCCGGCATGAAGATCATCACCGCGACCAGGATGAGAAGCTGAACCCACATCTGCCAGGAGAAGACGAGGTCGGCGAAGACGGCGGCTTGGTTGACCTGCCCGCGCGCCTGCAGCGCGGCATAGCGCGGCAGGAAGGCCGGATTGATGGCGCCCTCGCCGAAGATCGAGCGGAAATAGTTGGGAAACAGGAAGGCGACGACGAAGGCATCCGACAGGATGCTCTTGCCCAGGATCCACGCCATCAGGATGTCGCGGATGAAGCCGGTGATGCGCGAGAGCAGCGTGAAGGCGCTGACGGAGAGGAGGCGCTTGAACATGGCTCAGCGCTTCGCCGACATCGCGACCAGCCGCTTCGCGACCGGCAGCATGCGCTCGACGACGATCTTCACGCCGGCCGGATTGGGATGGATGCCGTCGGCCTGGTTGAGCTTGGGATTCATCGCCACGCCGTCGAGGATGAAGGGATAGAACAGCACGCCGAATTTCTTCGCGAGCCTGGGATAGATCGGATCGAACTGCGCCGCATATTCGGGGCCGTAATTGCGCGGCGCCTTCATGCCGGCAAGGAGCACGGGAATGCGCGCCGCCTTCAGCCTGGTGAGCACGGCGGCGATGTTGGCCTCGGTCTGCGCCGGCGACTGGCCGCGCAAGGCGTCGTTGGAACCGAGCTCGACGATGGCGGCATCCGGGTGGTCGGCCAGCGACCAGTCCAGCCGCGCCAGACCGCCGGCGGAGGTGTCGCCGGAGACGCCGGCATTGATCAGCTTGACGTCGCTGCCGGTTGCCCTGAGGCGCGCTTCGAGCACGGCGGTGAAGTCCAGCCCCGGCGGCACGCCATAGCCCTGCGTCAGGCTGGTGCCCAGCGCCAGGATCTTGACCGGCGCGGCCTGGGCCGCCGCCACGGACATGACAAAAGCGGCGGCGAAGCCCATCCATTGCTTGAAGCGGGCGGTGGTCATCCCATATCGCCTATAGTGTTTCCCGCCCGCCCGAGTCATCGATGCACAATCCCCCAGCCGCGATCAATTTGGAAGATGTGCGGCTGACGCTGCCCAGCATCGCCGGGCCGGTGAACATCCTGAACGGCGTGTCGCTCGCGGTGCCGCAAGGCCAGGCGCTGGCGCTGCTGGGACCGTCGGGTTCGGGCAAGTCGTCGCTGCTGATGGTCGCGGCGGGATTGGAGACGGCGAGCTCGGGCCGCGTCAGCGTCGCCGGCACCGACATCACCCGGCTTGGCGAGGACGCGCTGGCGCGCTTTCGCCGCGGCCGCATCGGCATCGTGTTCCAGTCGTTCCATCTCATCCCCACCATGACGGCGCTCGAGAACGTCGCCGTGCCGCTCGAACTGGCCGGCGCCCGCGACGCGTTCGACCGCGCCAAGGCGGAGCTCGAAGCGGTCGGGCTGGGCGGACGGCGCGATCACTACCCGGGGCAGCTGTCCGGCGGCGAACAGCAGCGCGTGGCGCTGGCGCGCGCCATCGCGCCGCGTCCGGCCGTGCTGTTCGCCGACGAGCCCACCGGCAATCTCGACGGCGCGACGGGCAAGGAGATCTCCGATCTTCTGTTCGCGCTGCAGGCGCGTGCCGCGACGACGCTGTTCCTGGTCACGCATGAGGAGGCCCTGGCGCGGCGCTGCCAGCGCATCGTGCGGCTGCAGGACGGCCGGATCGTGGCCGACGGGACGGTCGCGTGAGCCGGATCGCGCTCGCCCTTCGCCTGGCGCGGCGCGAGACGCGGCTGGGCGGCTTTCGCATCTTTATCGCCTGCCTGGTCCTGGGCGTGGCCGCGATCGCGGGCGTGGAGTCCCTGTCGGCGGCGTTCCTGACCGGCCTGGCCGAACAGGGCCGCACGCTGCTGGGCGGCGACGTCGCGGTGCACCTGGTGCATCGCCAAGCAAGTCCGGCCGAACGCGCCTGGATCGAGACGCGGGGGCGCGTCTCCCAGACCGTTTCGCTGCGCGCCATGGCCTATGCGCTGAAGAACGGGCGCGAGGACGAGCGCCAGCTGGTCGAGCTCAAGGCCGTCGATGGCGCCTATCCGTTCTTCGGCACGGTGGCGCTGTCGCCGGCGGCCAGCCTGCGCAAGGCGCTGTCTTGCACGGCGACGATCTGCGGCGCGGTCGCCGAGCCGACGCTGCTCGATCGCCTGAACCTCAGGCCCGGCGGGCTGATCCGCATCGGCACCCAGGATTTCCGCGTCGGCGCCGTGCTGGACAAGGAGCCGGACCGGATCTCCGGCGGGTTCAGCCTCGGTCCGCATGTTCTCGTTTCCACGGCGGCGCTGGCGCGCACCGGCCTCGTCACGCTGGGCAGCCTGATCGACTACAATTACCGCATCGTGCTGCCGCCGCCCGCCGACGCGAAGGCGTTCAAGACCGAGGCGACGGCCGCCTTCCCCGATGCCGGCTGGGACATCCGCGACCGCAGCGAGGCCGCGCCGGGCATCCGCCGCTTCGTCGAACAGGTGACGATGTTCCTGACGCTGGTGGGCTTGACGATGCTGGCCGTCGGCGGCGTCGGCGCCGGCCAGGCGGTCGGCGCCTTCCTCGACGCCAAGCGCAGCGAGATCGCGATCTTCAAGTCGCTCGGCGCCGATGGCGGGCTGATCTTCCTGATCTTCTTCTTCCAGGTCATGGCGGTGGCGGTGTTCGCCGTCGTGCTCGGATCGATCCTGGGCGCGGCGCTGCCCTTCGGCATTTCCGCGGCCTTCGGCCAGGACCTGCCGCTGCCGGCGCATTTCGGGATCTATCCCGCGCCGCTGCTGTTCGCCGCCGCGTTCGGGCTTCTGTGGGCGATCGCCTGCGCCGTGCCGCCGCTGGCGCGCGCCCGGCTGATCGC
>DASWOE010000226.1:0-9219 GCA_036398875.1 Rhizomicrobium sp. | reverse complement strand
GCGCGCAGCTTCGCCACCACGTCGCGCGCCAGCGACACATGGGAGCCCGACAGAATCGACAAGCCGATCAGATGCGGTTGCTTGGCTTTCGCTTCCGCGACGATGTCGTCGGGCGAATAGCGGATGCCGTTGTAGATCACGTCCATGCCGGCGTCGCGGGCGCGGATCGCGATCTGTTCGGCGCCGTTGGAATGGCCGTCCAGGCCCGGCTTGGCGACCAGGAAGGTGAGCGTGCGGCCGAGCTTCGCGGACGCGGCAGCCACCTCGTCGCGCAGTTTCATGATGCGCTCGTCGTTGCGCGCCGGCGCGGTCGCCGCGACGCCGGTCGGGGCGCGGTATTCGCCGAACACCTTGCGCAGGGACGCCGCCCATTCGCCGGTGGTGACGCCGGCTTTGGCACAGTCGATCGAGGGCGGCATGAGATTGGCGTCTTCCTTCGCCGCGTGCTCCAGCGCCGCCAGCGCCGCCGTCACCGCCTGGTCGTCGCGTTCGGCGCGCCAGGCGTGCAGCCGCGCGATCTGCGCGTGCTCGGCGGAAATATCGACCGAGAGAAAATGGCCGTCGCCGGCGGTCAGCGGCGAGACTTCCGTCTCCCGGTAGGCGTTGACGCCGACGCGGATCTCGTCGCCGCGCTCGATCGCCTCCACCCGCGCGGCATTGGAGGCGACCAGACGCTCCTTCATGTATTCGAGCGCGCCCTGCGTGCCGGTGCCGCCGAACTGCGCGATGCGCGCCATCTCCTCGCGAATCTGCGCGATGAGCAGGGCGACCTTGGCATCGATCACCTTCGAGCCGTCGAAGATGTCTTCGTAATCGAGCATGTCGGTCTCGAAGGCGCCGATCTGCTGCAGGCGCAGCGACCATTGCTGGTCCCAGGGCCGCGGCAGGCCGAGCGCCTCGTTCCAGGCCGGCAGCTGCACCGCGCGGGCGCGGGCATTCCTGCTGAGCGTCACGCCCAGCATGCCGAACAGGACGCGATAGACGTTGTTCTCAGGCTGCTGCTCGGTCAGGCCCAGCGAGTTCACCTGCACGCCATAGCGGAACAGGCGCAGCTTGGGATCGGTGACGCCGTAGCGCTGCTCCGTGATCTCGTCCCACAACGCCGCCATCGCGCGCAGCTTGCAGATCTCGGTGATGAACTTGACGCCGGAATTGACGAAGAAGCTCATCCGCCCGACGGCCTTGGGGAATTCGGCCGGCGGGATGGCGCCGCGCGCCCTGGCGGCATCGAGCACCGAGACCGCGGTGGCGAGCGCGAACGCCGCCTCCTCCACCGCGTCGGCGCCGGCCTCCTGCAGATGATAGGAGCAGAAATTGATCGGATTCCATTTCGGCATCTCGTCCGTCGTGAAGGCGATCATGTCGGTGGTGAGGCGCAACGCCGGGCCGGGCGGAAAGATATAGGTGCCCCGCGCCAGATATTCCTTCACGATGTCGTTCTGCGTCGTGCCGGTGAGCGCGTCGCGCGCCGCACCCTGCTCGTCCGCCACCGCGACGTAGAGCGCCAAGAGCCAGGCGGCCGGGGCGTTGATCGTCATCGAGGTGTTCATCTTGTCGAGGGGAATGCCCTCGAACAGCATGCGCATGTCGCCGATATGGGAGACGGGCACGCCGACCTTGCCGACCTCGCCCTTGGCGAGCGGGTCGTCGCTGTCATAGCCGGTCTGGGTGGGCAGGTCGAAGGCGACCGACAGGCCGGTCTGGCCCTTCGCCAGATTGCCCCGGTAAAGCGCATTTGAGGCCGCGGCACTTGAATGGCCGGCATAGGTGCGGAATATCCAGGGCTTGTCGCGCATATGGTTTCAGGTGTTGCGGAAATTGCGTGACAGGAAGCCTAGTGGAAATTTTGCTGCACCGCAAAATCGCGGACGGAGGCAGGCATGCGGATCGGTTCGTTGGCAGCGGTGGCAGCCGCGGTTTTGATGCTGGCCGCTTCGCCGGCGCCGAACCCGATCGAATTGGCCTGGAATGCCGGGATCGCCGACGCCAACAAGGCCTGGGCCAAGATCCCGCATGCGATCCTGAAGATCCAGGACGCCGCCTATCTCGGCGAAGGCCAGAGCGCGACGCTGATCGGCAGCAAGGGCAAGCCGGACTCCTATCGCTGGGTGCCGGGCAGGGCCGCCGGCCTCCTGGTCGCGAGCTATGCGCACGGGAAGATGAGCGGCGTGATCGCCGGCAAGACGCTGGACGATGCGGCGATGCAGAAATCCGTCCCGATCGACACCGATATCGACGTTCAGGGCTTTGCCACCCAGGTGAGCGCCGGCGTGATGGGCGTGCGCATCATGCTCTATAACCAGAAGCGCGCCGACGCGGCGAACTTCAAGGGCGTGATCTATTTCCCTTACGATCCGGGCTACCGCGTCGAGGCCAGCTTCGTGCCCGATCCCAAATTGCCGCCGCGCGTCTTCCGCACCTCGCGCGGCACCGACAAGCAGTTCTTCCACGCCGGCGACGCGACCTTCACGCTGAAGGGCAAGACCTTCACGCTGCCCTTCTATGCCGGCGACAACGATCCGAGAAAGATTTCCGACATGAGCGCCTTCTTCATGGACGATCTGACGGGAAAGGTGGCCTATGGCGCCGGCCGCTATGTCGATGTCGATGGTTTCGGGCCGTATCCGCCCAAGAAAGTCACGATCGATTTCAACGACGCCTACAATCCCAATTGCGCGCGCTCGGCCTTCTACACCTGCCCGGTGGCGACGGATTCGCTCGCGCTTGCCGTCGAGGCGGGCGAGAAGGACCCGCATCGCGCGCACTGACGCGCTCAGGCCGCCGTGCCGGGCTCCAGCAACCCGCGACCGGGGACATGGTTGATCTCGAGCCGTATGCCGTCGGGGTCCTCGAACAGCACCGAGTAATAGCCCGGCGCGAACGCATCGGGCTGCGGCGGATGCACGATCGTCGCGCCGAGATCGACAAGAAACGCATGCGCCGCATCGACATCGGCGCGTTCGCGGGCGCGCCAGCAATGATGGTGAAGCCCGACGCGGCCCTGCGTGAAGCGCTGGCCTTCCTGTCCCGGCGCCGGCGCGCGAATGCCGAAGCCGGTGCGGCCGCCGACGCAATAATAAAAACCGTCGAGGTCCATCACCGGCCTGAGGCCCAGAAACGGCAGGAGTTCGCCATAGAAGGCGCGGGCCCTGGCAAAATCGCCCGCGGTGACGAAGGTGTGTGCGACGCCGTTGATCTCCATGCCCGCTTCCTCCAGCCTTTGCGCAGTCCAGACCTTAGCCCGGCGCGCGCAAGCGATGAAAACCAAGCGGCCCGACTTCGAAGACCGCCGGCGGGCGGCCAAGCGCGCGGCGCTGCGCGCGCTCAAAAAGGCACGCAAGGCGGCGGAGACGGCCGGCGTCGCCTTGTCCGACTGGGAGGGCGAGTTCCTGGGCTCGGTCGAGACCCGGGTCGAAAAATATGGCCGCGCCTTCCGCGACGCGGAAAAAGGCACGGCCGGTGCGTCGCTTTCGCTGCTCCAGGCCGTAAAACTCAAGGAAATCGCGGGAAAGGCGGCGGGAAAGACACCCTGGAAGCGGCGGCGGTCAACTGCCGTCAAGTAATATTGTTGCTTAGCGGCAGGGGTAGGCACCGTCAATATGACAACGCCTGTTGCATTGCAGCAGGGTTATGGGCCTAATTCGGCGCCAGTGAGCAGCCGCAATAAGACGGCTTCCGAGGGGATGAGGGTTTAATTCATGTCGCAGCCAAACGCTGAGGCCAAGCCGCAGCTCGAAGTCTACAAGGACCTTTACGAGATCGGCGAAATTCCGCCGATGGGCCATGTGCCGTCCAAGATGTACGCCTGGGCGATCCGCAAGGACCGTCATGGCGAGCCGGAAAAGGCCATGCAGATGGAGGTCGTGCCGACCTGGACGCTCGACAGCCACGACGTCCTCATCCTCGTGATGGCGGCGGGCGTGAACTACAACGGCGTCTGGGCGGCGCTGGGCACGCCGATCTCGCCGATCGACGGCCACAAGAATCCGTTTCACGTCGCCGGCTCCGACGCCTCGGGCATCGTGTGGGCCGTCGGTTCCAAGGTGAAGCGCTGGAAGGTCGGCGACGAGGTCGTCGTGCACTGCAATCAGGACGACGGCGACGACGAGGAATGCAATGGCGGCGATCCGATGTTCTCGCCCAGCCAGCGCATCTGGGGCTACGAGACGCCGGACGGCTCCTTCGCGCAATTCGCGCGCGTGCAGGATCGCCAGCTCATGGAGCGCCCGCGGCACCTGACCTGGGAAGAGAGCGCCTGCTACACGCTCACCTTGGCGACCACCTATCGCATGTTCTTCGGCCACCGGCCGCACATCCTGCGCCCCGGGCACAATGTGCTGGTGTGGGGGGCGTCGGGCGGCCTCGGCTCCTTCGCGATTCAGCTTTGCGCGGTCAGCGGCGCCAATGCCATCGGCGTCATCTCCGACGAGACCAAGCGGGACTTCGTCTTGAGCCTCGGCGCCAAGGGCGTGATCAACCGCAAGGATTTCAACTGCTGGGGCGCGATGCCCAAGGTCGGCACGCCGGAATACGACTCGTGGACCAAGGAGGCGCGCAAGTTCGGCAAGGCGATCTGGGACGTCACCGGCAAGGGCAACGACGTCGATATGGTGTTCGAGCATCCGGGCGAATCGACCTTCCCGGTCTCCTGCCTGGTGGTGAAGCGCGGCGGCATGGTCGTGTTCTGCGCCGGTACCACCGGCTACAACATCACCTTCGACGCGCGCTATGTCTGGATGCGGCAGAAGCGCATCCAGGGCTCGCACTTCGCCAATCTGCTTCAGGCATCGCAGGCCAACCGCCTTGTCGTCGAGCGGCGCATCGATCCGTGCATGTCGGAGGTGTTCTCCTGGGCCGACATTCCGCGCGCCCACACCAAGATGTGGAAGAACGAGCACCTGCCCGGCAACATGGCGGTGCTGGTCAACGCCCAGCGCACCGGCCTTCGCACCTATGAAGACGTGCTGGAAGCGCAGGCGGATTGAGCCGGCGCGTCGCCGCGGGCGATTGCGCGGGCGGTGCGTCGCGCCGTCCGGTCGGCTAGTCTCTGCAACCTGACAATCGAGTATCGCGCCATGCTTTCGCCCAGCGTTCCGCACCTTCTGGCCAAATGCGACGAGGCCGTCCTCTCCGCCGAAGGCCTCTTGGCCGCGGCCAAGGATTCGGTGCGCCGGATCGTGCGGGTGGACGAAAAGATCGACGCGGGCGCGCTCGACCGCGAGCAGCGCGCCACCCACGGCCTCGCCTGGCTCGCCACCTATGTCGAGGCGCTGCGGCAGATGGCGCGCTGGGGCCGCCATCTCGAACACGAGAGGAAATTCGGCGAGATCGAGCAGCTCCTGCTGCTGGCCGGCTTCGGCGAATACCTGTCGCAGATCGTCGGCGGCATCGCGATGAGCCAGAACGAGATCGCGCGGCTCTACGACCTCGGCCTGGACGATTCCAACAGCGGCGAGTTCTGGACGCCGACCGTGGCCGAACTGGCGCGGCTGGGCGGCCGGCCGCAGGTGCGCGCCGCGATCGCGGACTATATGGCCAGGCACGCCGGCGCGATGACGATCGGCGATCCGGGCCTGGACGATACGATGGGCCTGATCCGCGAGCAGTTCTTCCGCTTCGCGCAGGACAAGGTCGCGCCTTACGCGCATCAATGGCACCTGCGCGACGAATTGATCCCCATCGCGGTGATCAAGGAGCTCTCCGATCTGGGCGTGTTCGGCCTGACCATCCCGGAGGAATATGGCGGCGCCGGGCTGTCCAAGACCGCGATGTGCGTGGTGTCGGAAGAGCTCTCCCGCGGCTATATCGGCGTCGGCAGCCTGGCCACGCGCTCGGAGATCGCCGCCGAGCTGATCCTGACCGGCGGCACCAAGGACCAGCGCGAGCACTGGCTGCCGCTGATCGCCAGCGGCGAGAAGCTGCCGACCGCGGTGTTCACCGAGCCGTCGGGCGGATCGGACGTCGCGGCGCTGAAGACCCGCGCGGTCAGGGACGGCGACGTCTACAAAATCTACGGCAACAAGACCTGGATCACCCATGCCGCGCGCGCCGACATGATGACGCTCCTGGTACGGACCAATCCGGAGAAGCCGGGCTATCGCGGCCTTTCCATGTTCCTCGCCGAGAAGCCGCGCGGCACCGAAACGGAGATGTTTCCGGCCCCCGGCATGAGCGGCGGCGAGATCGGCGTGCTCGGCTATCGCGGCATGAAGGAATACGAGATCGGCTTCGACGGTTTCGAGGTGCCGGCGGCGGACCTGCTCGGCCGCGAGGAAGGCCAGGGCTTCAAGCAGCTGATGCAGACCTTCGAGGCGGCGCGCATCCAGACCGCGGCGCGCGCGGTGGGGGTGGCGCTGTGCGCGATGGATCTGGGCGTGCGCTACGCGCTGGAGCGGACCCAATTCGGCCAGCCGCTGGTCGAATTTCCGCGCGTGCGCGACAAGCTCGCGATGATGGCGGTGGAGATCACGATCACGCGCCAGCTGTCCTATTACGCGGCGCGCGAGAAGGATGAGGGGCGGCGCTGCGACCTGGAAGCCGGAATGGCCAAGCTGCTCGGGGCGCGCGTCGCCTGGGTCTGCGCCGACAATGCGCTGCAGATCCATGGCGGCAACGGCTTCGCGCTCGAATATCCGATCAGCCGCGTCTTGTGCGACGCGCGCATCCTGAACATCTTCGAGGGCGCCGCCGAGATCCAGGCCAATGTGATCGCGCGGCGCCTTCTGGAGGACCGGACCAACTGATGGCGACGCACCCCATCGACAAGCTGTTCGCGACCATCGCCGCGCGCGAGGGCGGCGATGCGGCGACGTCCTACACGGCGGCGCTGCTGAAGGACGGCGTCGGCCGCTGTGCCAAGAAGTTCGGCGAAGAAGCGGTCGAGGCCGTGATCGCCGCCGCGATGAAGGACAAGGCGGCGCTGACGGCCGAATCCGCCGACGTGCTCTATCACCTGCTCGTGCTGTGGGCGGCGAGCGGCATCGCGCCCGCCGACGTCTATGCCGCGCTCGCGGCGCGCGAGAGCCGTTCCGGCCTTGCCGAAAAGGCCGCGCGCGCGAAGACGCGATAGACGTTCAGTCGTTCGCGCCTTCGGCCATCTGCTTGACGAGGTCGAGGACGCGCTTGCGCAGCTTGGGGTCCTTGATCTTCATGAAAGCGAGGCTGAGCTGAAGTCCTTCGCCGCTGGAGACGAACTCCATCACCGGCGGCGACGATTCGGGTTCCTGAAAACCGCCCCCGGCCCCCTGCACGCTCACGCCTTCGTAGAAATAATCGATCGGCACGCCCAGGATGCGGGAGACTTCGAACAGCCGGCCGGCGCCGATGCGGTTGACCCCTTTTTCATATTTTTGAACTTGCTGGAAGGTCAGACCGAGCAGCTCGCCCAGCCTTTCTTGACTCATGCCGATCAACATGCGGCGCAGGCGGACGCGATTGCCCACCTGGCCGTCGATCGGATTTGCTTGTTTCTTTGGCACGGTAATTACACAACGCTCCGTTTCAAATCCGACCCTGGCGGGCCGGGTGGTTAAAGAAAGAATACGCTTAGACGCTTATGAGACGGCCCTCCATGCGGGCGGATGCCCAGGCGAGGGCGAGGCAGAGCAAAAACAATACAAGAAATAGCAGATCGCCATAGCGTGCATAGACCGTCCGCGGCGCGGCTTTCGGCAGCGGGGCATCGACATATCCCGTCCGGCCGAGCCCGAGCATGGCGGTGACCCGCCCCTCGGCATCGATCACGGCGGAGATTCCGGTGTTGGCGGCGCGTACCACCGGCAGTGCCTCTTCGATGGCGCGCACCCGCGCCGCCAGCAGATGCTGGCGCGGGCCGGCCCAGGGCCCGAACCACGAATCGTCGGTGACGTTTACGAGCCACTGCGGCCTTGAATCTCCAACAACCGCGCCGGGAAAGAGAATCTCATAACAGATCAGCGGGCCGAACGCAGGCGCGCCGGGAACTTTAACCGTATGCGGACCATCGCCGGCGGAAAAACTGCCGGGAAACCCGACGAGTCGGGTGATCCCCAACGCCCGCAGCGTGAATTCGTAGGGTAAGTATTCGCCGAACGGGACCAGATGAAACTTATCGTAGGTTGCAAGCAGGGCGCCGCCGGGACCGAACACAAAAAAACTGTTGAAGAATCGGCGCGAACCGTCGGCCTCGATCGCCAGGCGCTCATTGCCCGTCAGCAATATCTTGTCCGTGCCGATCGTCACGGCAATGTCGTCCATCGCCACCGGCGCGCGCTGCAGCAGCACCGGCGGCGCCGCCTCCGGCCAGATGATCACGGTCGGCGGCGCGGCCGCCGGATGCGTGCTCAGGCCGATCAGTCTGCCCCAATTCCGCGCGACCAGGGGACGCAAATATTTCTCATTTTGGGGAATGTTCGGCTGCACCAGACGCAGGCGTACGCCCGGAACGTCCAGCGGCGGGTTGACGGCCAGATGGATGTCGCCGCCGATCCACAGCACCGCGAACAGTCCCGCCATCGCGGCGGGCAGCACCCATCGACGCGGCGCGGAAAAGACTTCGGCCAGCGAAAAGCCGAACAGCACGGTCAGCAGCGACAGGCCGTAGGCGCCCAGGACGGCGCTGCTCTGCAGGATGCCGAGCGAGGCGCCCCAGCCATAGGCCGGAAGATTCCACGGCAGGCCCGTGAGGACATGGCCGCGCAGCCATTCGCCGCCGGCATAGGCGGCCGCGAGCACGAAGACGCGCGCCCGGCCATGCCAGAACGGCATCGCCAGCGCCGTCGAAAGCGCAACGAACAACGCCAAGCCGCCCGGAAACAGCAACGCCACGAAGGGGATCTCCCATGCGTGCGCCGCCGGATCGACCAGGAAGGGATAGAAGATCCAGTGCATCCCTGCGGTGAACTGGCCGAACCCGAATCCCCAGCCGAGCAACGCTGCGCGCCGAACAGGCTTCGGCCGAAGCCCCGCGCCGTCAAGCAGAACAACCAATGCCGCCAGACCAAAAAGCATTGCCGGGAAGATTTCGAGCGGTGCGAAGCCCAGGGCATAGACCGCGCCGGCGAGGGCGGCGGCGAGCAGCGCGCGCCAGCCTCGAAGGCCGCGCAGGAATTCGCCGCAGCGAAGCAGCGCGCCGCTCACGCGGACTTTCCGTCGCTCGCCGCGTCGGCGCCGTCGGGCCTGGCGACCGCGCGGATGCGCAGGCGCTTGACGCGGCGCGCGTCGGCCTCCAGCACCTCGAAT
>DASWOE010000225.1:0-8210 GCA_036398875.1 Rhizomicrobium sp. | reverse complement strand
GTGGACACCCTCTCGACCCATGCCGCGACCCATGGCGGCAAGCCGCCGGCGCATCTGTTCACGCGCGACACAGTGGCAAAAGCGCCGTTGAGGCCCGGACCGGAGCCGGCCACGACAACGCCGGCAGCTGCCCATCCGGCGACCCCGCCGAAGCCGCCGGCCGGCGTCGCGCACGACCAGTCGCCTTTGACGCCGCCCGCGACGACGCCGGTGCCGACCCATGCCGCGACACCGGCCACCAACTTGCCGGTGCCGGCGAACCAGACGACCCCCGACCTGCGCGAAAATCGCGGAGCCAGTCCTGCGACGGGCACGAATCCCGACACGCGCCGCGTCATTCGCGAGCGCTCCGGCGCTCCGACGCCGGACGCCGTCCCGGCCGAATCTTTGCACCACGCGGGCGGCGAACCGACCGGACCGTCCACCGCACCACCGACCGAGTTGCACGCGCATACGCCGCTCCCGGGAACGCTCGCACCGACCCATGCGACGGAACCCTTTACGCGCGCGCCGCGCCCGCCGGCGGTCGAGACGCCCGTTCCGCCGGTGACGCATGTGACGCGCCCGATCGAAACGGTCGCTCCGCCGGTCCGCCACGTCGAGCGCCCCGCCGAGACGGTCGCACCGCTTCCGCCCAGGCGCGCCGTTCGTCCCATGGAGACGGTGACGCCGCCGCCGCCCCGGCGCGTCGAGCGTCCCGTCGAGACGCCGCCCGCCGCAGCGGCCGAACATCCGGCCAAGAAGCCCGACAAGACCAAGCCGGAGCCGCAATGAAGCGGCGCGCCTGACGCGCCGCGCGGCGCTTATTTCGGCCCGATCATGTCTTCGGGGCGGACGATGGCGTCGAATTCCTCCGCCGTGACGAGGCCGGTCTTCAGCGCTTCTTCCTTCAGCGTGGTGCCGTTCTTGTGCGCCGTCTTGGCGATCTTCGCCGCGGCGTCGTAGCCGATCTTGGGCGCCAAGGCCGTCACCAGCATCAGCGAGCGCTCCAGCCCGTGGCGGATGTTGTCGAGGCGCGGCTCGATGCCGACCACGCAATGTTCGGTGAAGGAGACGGCCGCGTCGGCCATCAGCCGCACGCTCTGCAGGAAGCTGTAGGCCATCACCGGATTGTAGACGTTGAGCTCGAAATGGCCCTGGCTGTCGGCGAAGGTGATCGTGGCGTGGTTGCCGAAGATGCGGGCGCAGACCTGGGTCACCGCCTCGCACTGGGTCGGATTGACCTTGCCCGGCATGATGGAGGAGCCCGGCTCGTTCTCCGGCAGCGCCAGTTCGCCCAGGCCCGAGCGGGGCCCCGAGCCCAAGAGGCGGATATCGTTGGCGATCTTGAACAGCGAAGCGGCGACGGTGTTGATCGCGCCGTGGCTGAACACCATGGCGTCGTGCGCCGCCAGCGCCTCGAATTTGTTGGGCGCGGTGGTGAAGGGCATCTGGGTGATCGCGGCGATGCGCTCGGCGACCATGACGTCGAAACCCTTGGGCGCGTTCAGCCCGGTGCCGACCGCGGTGCCGCCCTGGGCGAGCTGCATCAGCATCGGCATTGTCGACTGGATGCGCGCGATGCCGTTCTCGATCTGCTGGGTGTAGCCGGAGAATTCCTGGCCGAGCGTCAGCGGCGTGGCGTCCTGGGTATGGGTGCGGCCGATCTTGATGATGGATTTCCAGGCCTGCGCCTTGTCGTTCAGCGCGTTGCGCAGCAGGCCGAGCGCCGGCAACAGCGCATGCGCGATCTCTTCCGCGCAGGCGATGTGCATGGCCGTCGGATAGGTGTCGTTCGACGACTGGCTCATATTGACGTGGTCGTTGGGATGGACCGGCTTCTTCGATCCCATCTCGCCGCCCAGCATCTCGATCGCCCGGTTGGAGATCACCTCGTTGGCGTTCATGTTGGACTGCGTGCCCGAGCCGGTCTGCCAGACCGAGAGCGGGAAATGGGCGTCGAGCTTGCCCTCGATCACCTCCTGCGCCGCCTTGACGATGGTCTCGCCGATCTTCGGGTCCAGATGGCCGAGCGCCATGTTGCTCTCGGCCGCGGCGCGCTTGACGATGCCGAGCGCGCGGACGATGGCGGCGGGCTGCTTCTCCCAGCCGATCTTGAAATTGTGCAGCGAGCGCTCGGCCTGGGCGCCCCAGTATTTGGAGGCATCGACCGCGATTGGGCCGAAGGTGTCGGTTTCGGTGCGGGTGGTCATGGCGTTCGATCCGATAAGCCGGGTGGCGATCAACTGTTCCAAGGATCGATAAGTGGCACGCCGGAATGCTCGAATCCATAGTCTCGCGTCGCGATGGTGGCGCCGTGGACCCTGGCAATTGCGGCGATCTGAGCGTCCGCCACCGAGAACGTGTGCAGGTCGCGTTGCATCGAAATCAGGATCGCGGGCAGCTCTTTGGCCGCGGCGCTGTCGAACGGCAGGATGCGATCGGCAAAACGCACGGTGAAGATCCGTTCGATGATATCCTCAAGCTCGCGTCCCGCCTTATGCAGCGACATGCGAAACGCGCCATAGCGCATTTCGGCTTCGGTAATGGCCGTCGTGAACAATTCCTCGGCGCGAACGAAGCGAAGCCAGCGTCCGATTGCCTCCGGCGGATGAGGATGCATGGCGGCGGAAATCACATTCGTATCCAGAATAATCATTCGTCGTCGAACGGATTCCAATCGATGTCGTTGAACGGAAACTCGCGCTCGTAGGTGCGCAGGAGCGGCTGGAATTCCACCCCGCCGATAGACGCAACATCGGCGCGGATGGCGTCGTAAAGATTGTCCGCCGGCGCAAAACGCGCCAACGAATCATCGCGGAAGGGTTGAGAATCGTCGGCGAGGCCACGCGCCGGCTCGGTCATGCGATTGTCGGTCGGGATGCGCGTCTCTTGGACCATGCGCCAGTATAAGCTTGCGGCAAATCCGCTTCCATAGGGCGCTCAACCAGAAGTTTATGCGTCTACTTCTTCCGGAACGAATCCAGGCTGACGACTTCGGCCGGCGCGGCGGGCTTTTCCGCCGCTTCCGCGGTCCTGGGCAGTTCCGTGCTCTTCTCGCGATTCTGCTCCGCCGCCGGCTGCGGCAGCGCGGTCGGTCCGCTGGCCTTGGCATCGCCTTCGGAGCCGCGGAACTGCAGGCCGAACTGCACGCCCGGATCTAAGAAGGCGGTGAGCGCGGGGAAGGGGATGACGAGGGTCGCCGGCAGCTTCTTGAAGGTCAGCGTCACCTCGAACCGCTCCTCGCTGATCTTCAGCCCCCAGAACTGATGCTGCAGGATGATGGTCATCTCGTCGGGATATTGCTCGCGCAGGAATTCGGGAATATCGACGCCGGGAAACTTGGTCTTGAAGGTGAGGTAGAAGTGATGCGAGCCGATCAGCCCCTGCTTCTCGATCCGGCGCAAGGCATCGCGCACGACGCCGCGCAGGGCCGCGTCGGTCAATGCCTGATAGCCGATGAAGTCCTTTGCCATGCGCGGGTCCGGTGACGAAGCGCCCAGACTATGCGCCCGAACCCGCAAGTCAATGCAACCTTCACCGTGATTGAAGCGGCCGACAATGCTAGTGTCCGGCCTATGAGCGAGGCGCTGGCGGAACCGCTGAATACGTCGCTGCGGCTGCGGCCCGCGGCACCTGTTCCGGTCGATCGGGCGGTCAGTCGCCTTCAGGCGGTGCGCGAGATCGGACGCAACGCGGTGGCCGCCTGGGGCGAGCGTGCCTATCGCGAACTCTATGTCTACGACCGCAACTGGATGCAGGACTTCCTGCTGGTCAACGATCCGGAAGGCGTCAAGCATGTCCTGCTGGACCATGTGGCGAACTACCGCAAAAGCCGGCAGGTCCAGCGCACCACCGGGCCGGCGCTGGGCAACGGGCTGTTCAATGCCGACGGCGACAGCTGGAAATTTCAGCGGCGGACCACCGCCCCGGCCTTTTCCATGCGCCACATCGCGGATTTCGCGCCCGCCATGGCCCAGGCGACCGACGCGGCGCTGACGCGGTGGGGCGCCCTGCCGCAGGGCGGCGAGATCGACGCCGCCGACGAGATGATGCGTCTGACCTACGCCATCATCACCCACACCATGTTCTCCGACGACGTGCGGATCGACTATGGCGCGCTGGCGGGGCATTTCGTGACCTATCTCGACACGCTGGGGCGGATCGACCTGCTTGCGACGCTGGGACTTCCGCACTGGGCGCCGACGCCCAAGCGACTGAAGGCGCGCATCGCGCTGCGCTTCTTCCGGCGCGAGATCGGCGCCTTGGTCGCCCGGCGCCAGGCGGCGCTGGCGGCGGATCCGGGCGACGTTCCCAGGGACCTCCTGACCCTGCTGCTGACGGCCCGCGACCCGGAGGGCGGCGCGCTGTTCGGCGCGCGCGAGGTCTATGACAATGTCATGACCTTCATTTTCGCCGGCCACGAGACCACGGCCAATGCGCTGGCCTGGACGCTCTATCTGCTGTCGCAGTTTCCCGCCGTCGATGCCCGCGCCGCCGCCGAGGCGCGCGCGGCCGACGGCGACCCGGCCCGCATGACCTATACCAAGCAGGTGTTCGAGGAGGCGCTGCGGCTCTATCCGCCGGCGCCCTTCGTCAGCCGCGACTCGATCGGGCCCGACACGATCGGGGGCGTCGATATCCGCGCGGGCACCTCTGTCCTGATTTCGCCCTGGCTGATCCAGCGCCACCGCAAGCTCTGGGAGGCGCCGGATTATTTCGATCCCGAACGCTTCGCGCCGGGCAACCGCGAGAAGATCCACCGCTTTGCCTACATTCCCTTCGGCGCCGGCCCGCGCATCTGCATCGGCATGGGCTTCGCCATGCAGGAGGCGATGATCGTGCTGGGCCGCATCCTGCCGCGCTACAAGCTGTCGCTGGTGCCGGGCCATCCGGTCGTGCCGCTGGCGCGGCTGACGCTTCGGCCGCAGTTCGGACTGAAGATGGTGCTGGCCAGGCGGTGACATCGTGCGGGGCTGACGGCGCCCGGCCAAGCCGCTAGGGTGGTTGCGAGTTCCGACCCTGGTCGCCCTTTTTCCGATGCAGCGCAAATTGACCGCGATTCTGTCCGCCGATGTGGTCGGTTACAGCGGCCTGATGGAAGCCGACGAGGCCGGCACGCTGGAGCGGCTGAAGGCGAACCGGATCCGCGTCTTCGATCCCCAGGTCGCCATCCAGGGCGGGCGGCAGTTCAAGCTGATGGGCGACGGCGCGCTGGTGGAGTTCGCCAGCGTCATCGCCGCGGTCGAATGCGCCCTCGCCATCCAGGCGGCGACCGAGAGGGCCGCTGAGGCCAGCCGCATCCGCTACCGCATCGGCATCAATCTCGGCGAGGTCATCGTCGAGGGCGACGACATCTATGGCGAGGGCGTCAATGTCGCCGCAAGGCTCCAGGCGCTGGCGCCGGTCGGCGGCATCGCGGTGTCGCGGACCGTCCAGGAGAATGCCAAGGGCAAGATCGCCTGCGGCTTCGAGGACATGGGAGAGCATACCGTCAAGAACATCGAGACGCCGGTGCATGTGTTTGCCGTTCGCGCAAGGGTGCAGCCGGCGCCCGGCGAAGCCGAACAGCCCCGGACGGAACCCTCGCACAAGCTGTCGATCTGCGTGCTGCCCTTCGCCAATATGAGCGGCGATCCCGAGCAGGAGTATTTCTCCGACGGGATCAGCGAGGACATCATCACCGATCTGTCGAAGGTCTCGACGCTCGGCGTGGTGTCGCGCAACACCGCCTTCAGCTTCAAGGGCAAGACGATCAAGGTCCGCCAGGTGGCGAACGAGCTGAAGGTCAGCCATGTGCTGGAAGGCAGCGTGCGCAAGGCCGGCGGCCGGGTGCGCATCACCGCGCAGCTCATCGACGGCGCCAATGACGAGCATGTCTGGGCGGAACGCTACGACCGCGACCTCGACGACATCTTCGCCCTGCAGGACGAGATCAGCCAGGCGATCGTCGGCGCGCTCAGGCTGAAGCTGCTGCCGGAAGAGAAGAAGGCGATCGAGCGGCGCGGCACCGAGAATGTCGAGGCCTACAACATCTATCTGATGGCGCGGCAGGAATACGTCTCGGGCCGCAGCGGCGACGTGCGGCCGTTCGAGGCGCTGGTGCGCCTGTGCCAGCGCGCCACCGAGATCGATCCGAACTACGCGCAGGCCTGGGCCCTGATGGCGCTCGGCCAGATGTGGGTGCGCTACATGGTGGGCCGGGGTGACGGCGGTCTGGAGGCCGCGACGCGCGCGCTCGGCATCGACGGCAACCTGGCCGAGGCGCATGCGGTGAAGGCGCGCATTCTCGCGGAAGAGGGGCGGTTCGAGGAAGCCGAGCCGGAGATCGAGCGGGCGCTCAGGCTCGATCCCGATTCGCATGAAGTGAACGAGGCGGCGGCGCGGCTTCATTTCCGCAAGCACGACCTCGAAGCGGCGGCGCGCTTCTGGGAAAAAGCGACCACGCTGATGGAGATGGACAGCGGGTCGCCGGCCATGCTGATCACCTGCTACACCGCTCTCGGGAGGCAAGAGGATGTGCGCCGCGCCGCGCAGATCACGCTGGACCGCGTGGAGAAGGTGCTGGTGCAGGACCGCAACAATGGCGGGGCGCTGGGACATGGCAGCGTGGCGCTGGCGACGCTCGGGCTGGGCGACCGCTCGAAATCCTGGATGAATCGCGCCCTTCTCATCGATCCCGACAATCTGAACATGCGCTACAATTTCGCCTGCGCGCTGGCGAATTTCACCGGGGACTATGACGCCGCGATCGAGATGCTGGGCTTCGCCTTCGCCCGGATGGGATCGGGCCTCCTCAATCACGCCAAGGTCGATCCCGATTTCGATCCCATCCGCGAGGATCCGCGCTTTGTGGCGATGATGGCCGCCGCCGAGGCGCGGCTGGCGGCGGGAGGGAGCTGATGCAGCGCAAGCTCACCGCGATCCTCTCCGCCGATGTGGTCGGCTATAGCGGCCTGATGCAGGCCGACGAGGCGGGCACGCTGGAGCGGCTGAAGGCCAACCGGACGCGCATCTTCGACCCCCAAGTCGCCATCCATGGCGGCCGCGTCTTCAAGCTCATCGGCGACGGGGCGCTGGCGGAGTTCGCCAGCGTCATCGCCGCGGTCGAATGCGCCCTCGCCATCCAGGCGGCGACCGAAAAGGCCACGGCGTCCGCCGCCGAGGGCAGCCGCATCCGTTACCGCATCGGCATCAATCTGGGCGAGGTCATCGTCGAGGGCGACGACATCTATGGCGAGGGCGTCAACACCGCCGCGCGGCTGCAGGCGCTGGCGCCCGTCGGCGGCGTGGCGCTGTCGCGCGTGGTCAAGGACCAGATCGACGGCAAGCTCGCCTGCGCCTTCGAGGACATGGGCGAGCACGCGGTCAAGGATCACGACCGCCCGGTGCAGGCCTTCCGCGTGCGGACCGGCGCCGCGGCGCAGGAGATCGCGGCGAAACAGCCGCCGGCGGCCAAGCTCTCGATCTGCGTGCTGCCGTTCTCCAATATGAGCGGCGACACCGAGCAGGAGTATTTCTCCGACGGCATCAGCGAGGACATCATCACCGACCTGAGCAAGGTTTCGGCGCTGTCGGTGGTGGCGCGCAACACCGCCTTCACCTTCAAGGGCAAGAGCCTGAAGATCCCGCAGGTGGCGCGCGAGCTGAACGTCAGCCATGTGCTCGAAGGCAGCGTGCGCAAATCCGGCGGCCGCGTGCGCATCACCGCCCAGCTGATCGACGGCGCCGCCGGCGACCATGTCTGGGCGGAGCGCTACGACCGCAACCTCGACGACATCTTTGCGCTGCAGGACGAGATCAGCCAGGCCATCGTCGGCGCGCTGAAGCTCGTGCTGCTGCCCGAGGAGAAGAAGGCCATCGAGCACCGCGGCACCGACAACGTTGAGGCCTACAACCTCTATCTGATGGCGCGGCAAAGCTTCGCGACCGGCAACAACGGCGACATGCGGCGGGACGAGACCGTCATCCGCCTGTGCACGCGCGCCACCGAGATCGATCCGTCCTATGCGCGGGCCTGGGCGCTCATGGCGCTGGCGCAGAACTCGCTGCGCTACCAGTTCGGCAAGGTGGGCGAGGGCGGCCACGCCGCGGCCGAGCGGGCGCTGGCGCTCGACGCCAACCTGGCCGAGGCGCATGCCGTCATGGCGACGCTTCTGGACGAGAGCGGACATCGCGAACAGGCGCTGGCCGAATTGGCGACCGCGCTGCGCCTCGATCCGGAATCGCAC
>DASWOE010000224.1:0-3527 GCA_036398875.1 Rhizomicrobium sp. | reverse complement strand
AAAGCCCTGGCGGCCGCCGAACAATAGGCGTTGCGACGACGAAGCAGCCCGGCGCGCCTGGATTCGAACGCAGGGTCCGTCCTCACCGTGGCAAGTCCCGCCCCGCTGACGTTTTCGGGCAGGATCGTCGCGAGGTCGGTCAGGCGGACGAGTTGAATCAGCGCCGCGATCGAGTTCGACTCCACGGCAATATTGGGGCGCAGACCCGCGCTCCGGAAAAAACGGTCGGCGAGCCGGCGCGTGGAGAAAGAGGTGTCCAGCAGCGCCAGCTTCATGCGTGCGATTTCGGCGGCCGGGACGATGGCCTTGCGCCCCGGCGAACGCTTCGCGCTCACGATCAGCGCAACCCGCTCCATGTGCAGCGGCGTCGTTTCGATTTCGTCGGACGGCAGATCGCCGAAACCGATTCCGAGGTCAAGCTCGTCATTGATCAGCGCCGGCTCGATCTCCTCTTGCGCCGAAACGCGGATGGAGAGCGTGATGTTCGGAAAGCTCGAGCGGAAACGCTGCGACAGCGGCCCGATCAAATAGGCGGCCACGCTCGGCGTAATCCCCAGACGGAGCGAACCGGCGGACAGGTCTTCGACATCGCGGACGGCGCGGGCGCCTTCGTCGAGTTCGTTCAACGCACGGCGGGCGCGCTCCAGATAGACGCGTCCCAAATCCGTTGGACGAACCTGGCGGCCGCTTCGGTCCAGCAGCTGCGCGCCCAATCGCGCCTCCATCTCCCTGATCTGCTGCGAAAGCGCCGGCTGCGACACATGCAGCGCCTGCGCCGCGCGAGTGAAGCTGCCGAAATCGGCCACGGCCTTCAGGTAGCGGATATGGCGCAGCAGCACGGTGCATAATCCCTGCTTATGGATCGGGTCACAAATCGGTCTTGGACGGTTATAGCCCGGATGCCTAGCTTTCCTCCAGACGCACCGCTGCGGCGCGTCGTTTCGAAAACCGGAAGGCCCTCGTCAGGCGCCGCGCTTCCGCGGCGTGACCGATGACGGCCGCACGGAAAGGAGAGCCAGTCATGCAACAGTTCGCACGCATTCTCACCGAAAATGGGGTCGTCCCCGTCATTCTTCGCGGCGAGGACCATCTGGACCTGCGTCCGATCGTGTCCGACATCACGCCCGATGCCATCGCCGGCGGCGCCCTGACGGCGGTGGAGGCCGCCGGCTTGTCGCCGGTCCGCGGTCCGTTCCGCTATCTCGCGCCGATCCGCGGCGTGCGGCAGATCGCGGCCACCGGTTTCAACTACAAAAAGCACATCGAGGAATTCAAGATGAAGCCGCCGACGGAGCCCGAAGTGTTCCTCAAGGCGACGACCTCGCTGGCGGGGCCCGGCGATCCGATCTCGCGCGGGCCGAATCCGGGCACGAAGCTGGACTGGGAAGTGGAACTGGCGATCGTGGTCGGACGCCAAGCGCAGGACATCGCCGCCGCCGATGCGGCGGGCTATGTCTTCGGCTATGTCTGCATCAACGACGTCTCCGACCGCGCCACCCAGATCGATGGCGAGGGCGGCCAGCATCTGGTTCGTGCCAAGTCGCGGCCCGGCTATTCGCCGATCGGACCCTTCCTGACCACGGGCGTGGACGGCATGAACCTGGATCTGTGGACCAGGGTGAACGGCCGACAGGAACAGCAGGGCAACACCAGCGACATGCTGTTCTCGATCGGCGAAATGCTGGCGTATTTCTCGGCCCATATGACGCTGCTTCCGGGTGATCTCCTGGCCACCGGAACGCCGCCTGGGGTCGGCTTCGGCAAGAACCGGTTCCTGGCGCCGGGTGACGTGCTCGAATGCGGCATCGCGAACCTTGGGATTCAGCGGCACGCGATCTGCGATTGAGTGCGCCGGAATCTTCGGTCCGGTCCCCGGCCTCGGGGCGCGCATCGCCGGCTCGGGTGGGCGAGGATCTCGCCTTGGCCGGCGATGGTCGTCGCGACCGCCCTGCCGGCGTGGGCGTGTTCTGAATCGGTTCAGGCGGCAAGGCGAGATTCCGGGCCCTGGATCCGGTTCCTCCCGGCGGTCTTGGCCTGGTAAAGCGCCTTGTCGGCGAAGCGCAGCAATTCCTCGATGGTCGATGGCGGCTGGGATTTCACGGCGATACCGCCGCTGACGGTCGGGGCGCCGTGATCGGGGGCCAGCGGCTCGGATGCCGCAATGGCGATGCGAATGCGCTCGGCGATCTCGAAAGCGTCGCGGGCGGCCGTGTTCGGCAGCAATACGCAGAATTCCTCGCCCCCGAGCCGCGCCGCGACATCGCCGGCGCGGACGTTGTCGCGCATGACCTTGGCAAAGCGCGTCAGCACTTCGTCGCCGGTGGCATGTCCGAAGCGGTCGTTGATGCGCTTGAAATTGTCCAGGTCGAACATGATCGCGGCGCAGACGGGCCCGCGGCCCTCGCGCGCATTCCATTCGAACAGCGCGCGACGGTTCAGAAGTCCGGTCAAGGCGTCGCTCCGCGCTGCCCTGCGCTGCAGTTCCGTGGCGCGATTCTGCGCCATGACGAGCATCAGCGCGCCGACGCCGGCCAGCGCCATGACGATGCAGATCGAGTTGATGTCCTGGGCCCAATCCTGCGCGCGCGCATGAAGGACATAGCGGTTGTGCCGGACGAGGGGGATGATGCAGAGGAAGAAGCTGAGCGACATGAGGACGTAGAACGCCGCGACCGAGAGCAGCGCTACGGGCGCTTCCTTGCGGGCAAGCCAGAATTCGAAAGCCGTGGCGAGGAAAATCGCGCCACAGGCGAAATTGAGCGCAATGACGCCGGCGCCGTTGAGTCCCAGGGCGAACCAGAACCCGACCAGGCCGACCGCGGCGATCCAGGCTGTCAGGGTGAGGCGCCACCGGATGCGGCCGGTGCGGAACTGGGCGCCGCTCGCCTCGATCAATACCGCCGATGCCAACAGCAGCACGTAAGCCGCGAAATTCGTCGTCGCATCATAGTGGGACATGGTGCCCAGGATGGCGACGCTGGACGCGCAGAACGCCAGTCCGGCGCTCCAGCAGAGAAGATAGGTGTAGGCGCGGGCGCCGGCCCAGGTCGCCGCGGTCATCAGGGCAAGCGCCGTGGCCGAGACGCCGATGGCGATCATGAAGGACGGCTGACTGAGAACCATGGGCTTCTCTGACGACGTCGATTGGAGGCAGATCGCCAATCGGTCGCACGGCAACCACAGATGCACGTTCCGCGTGTGTGGTATCGGAGCGGCCGGTTAAGGATGGGTAAAGTTCCGGAAATTCCGATGGACCCGGCAATCGGCCCTTTGACGCGCGCGGAAAAATCGGCGCGTTATCCTGGCCGGGAACAATCGCGGGATTGAGGGCGGTCATGCCGGGTCGGCGGGTTGCATTGTATTTCGCCTGGAGCCGGCCGGATGAGGTCGCCGCGCCGCTCGGCGTCTTGGAGGATCGGTTTCCGGCGCTGTTCGAGTTGCGCCGGATGTTCTGGCCGCGGTTCGAGCAGTTCGCCGATCCGGCGCGTTTCGATCAGGGCATCGCAGGCTTTCTCGACAACCTCCAG
>DASWOE010000223.1:0-7103 GCA_036398875.1 Rhizomicrobium sp. | reverse complement strand
GGCGACGACCGAATCGTAATCGGAGAGGTCGAGAAAGCGGTTCATCACCGGATAGAGGTTGGCGTATTGCTGGAAGATCGGCGCCAGGTCGGCCCAGGTGACGGGATTGGATGCCTGAAAGCCGCTCCACACCAGGAAGCTGACGAAATTCCACTGGTTGATCGGGCCCTCGTTCAGCGAGGCGTCGGCAAAAGCCGGCCGCACGCCATAGACCTGTCCGTCGATGCCGTAGTCCTGGCCGCTGTTGAACCAGCGCACATTGCCGGGATCGCCTGCGGCGACCGGCAGGATGCCGCGGCCCTGGGCGTCGGTCGTGACGGTCGGCGGCGTCGTGCTGAGCGGAACCTGATTGCTCGTCAGGACATCGGCGGGTGTCGCCACATCGGGCCCGGCGCCGACATAGGGAAACGAAGCCGGGGTCGGCTGCAGCTGCGACGAATCCAGCGCGAACGCGATGGACGCGCCCGCCAGCGGCTTGCCCCGTTGCATCGCATAGACGGTGATCGACGCCGGCTCGCCGGGGCTCATGCGATGGACGAAGGCATCGGCGCGGACGAACAGCCCGTTGGTCCATTCCGAGATGAAGTACTGGCGCTGCTGGGTCTGGGCCGAGAGCGCCAGGGGATAGATCGCGACCGCCTGCAATTGCTCGGCCGTCAGCGGCAGGACCGCGACGCCCGCGGTGCTTTCATACCAGCCCGCGGTCGCGTATCCGCCCGGGCCGCTGTTCGGGACCGTGCCCAGGGTGATCGCCTGGCCGGCCGGGTTGCCGGGCGTCGCGATCGGGCTGAGGACGCTCAAGGCGAGCGGGCCGATATCGATCAGGCCGGTGCCGGGCGTCTGCGTCTGTATGGCATTGCCCAGATCCAGGAAAATGCATTGCGCGGCCGCATCGACCCGGGCCGCGAAGAAATTGATGCCGCCGAGCGGATTGAAGAAATTCGGATCGGGCCCGGGCGCCGCCATGAACTGCCGCCCGATCACCAGATGATGCGGCTCGCCGTGCGCTGCCGGGCCGATCGTGCCGACGATGCGGCCGCAGAGGAAATTCGGCGATTTATGGTCCAGGTTGATGCCATCGACGTTGAATTTGATCGACAGCATGCCGCTCGCGCTGCTCGCCTGCTTCAGGGCGGTCAGGAAGGGCGAGCCGCCGACATTGCCCCACTGGAGATTGCCCAGCACCGACTGGTAGATCGCGCTGCCATTGGCGTCGCCGCCGGACGACGCGCCGATGGCGCGGTCCCAGATGTCGATGAACGCCGCGGGCTCGAAATCGCCGCGCAGCAGCGTATGGCCGTGGCTGTCGGCGATCCGCACCTGCAGGCCCCAGATCTGCGAGACCAGCTGCTGCTCGCTGTCCAGATCGACCAGCTTGGCCGGCGCCTGGCTGTCGGAATCCGCGATCAGGCTGCTGAGCACCGGATCGCTCGCAGCGACCGGCCCGGAGGGCAGCCACGCTCCGGTGACCGTGCAGCCCAAGAGACGGAAGGCGGCGTCGCCCTGCGGGCTGAACCAGCCATTGGGCGGATGCATGCCCGGCCCCTGCGGCTTCTGATAGGTGGACTGGAACCCGGCGTTGTCGAAATGCGCCGGATCGTTGTTGACGGTGGAGATGTTGGATTGGAATTGCCCGGCGAAGTGCAGCCGCAATTGGTTCAGATAGCTCATGCAACCCCTCCGTGGCGCTGATCTCTGCCGTTCGTGAAGGACTTACGCCGTGCGCGCATTCGACGCCGCACGAGATCACATGCCGCAGGCTCGCCCCGGCACGCCCATGCCTCCCCGCCAAGAAAATCTCAAGTAATGATGGCAGGACAAACAAACATAGGCGAAAAATCGTATAGTAAAAATAGGGTGACACGCAGGCGGCGCGTCGTCAACGAACATTCGTTGAAATATTCGTCAATTTCCGGCGCGCAGAATTGTCCGGCGGCGGGGCCGCGGCCCGCGCGGCCTAGCCCCCGGCCTTCCACGCCGTCTCCGGCAGCCGCCAATAGATGCGGTCCTTGCGCGCCAGCATGTCGTGGCCGATCAACTCGCGCCTGAGCGTGGCGCAGTCCCAGTGGTGCGCGCGGATCTTCTCGTTGACCTCGGCTTCGCCATAGCGGCGCCCGCCGGCGAAGTCGGCCATCAGCCAGCGCAGCACCGCGCCGCGCTTTTTCCGGCTGGCCGGAATCTGCTTGAGCGTTCCGTCCTTGTCGAGGAAGCCTTGCACGACCTTCGCATCCGCGGCGGCGAGTTCCGGCGGCGCCTCGGCCTTGATCGCGGCCGGCTGCAGCACGCGCCGCGCCAGCCGCTCCAGGGCATCGGGATCGAGCGCATGCCAGCGCGTCGTACCCTGGGCCCGCGCGGTGACGATGCCCTGGCGCTTGAGGATCGCCAGATGATGCGACACCGTAGGCTCCTTGAGGTCGAGCGCCGCCGCCAGCTCCTGCACGCTGCGTTCGCCGTTCGCCAGCAGCCCGATGATGGCGAGCCGGCTCTTGTCCGCCATCGCCTTGAAGAATTCCAGCAGGGTTTCGGTCATGGGATCGATCGCTATCTAATTAGACAGCCGTATAATTAGATGGATATCGAAGGTCAAGCCGCCGCGCCGGGCGGCCCGGGTTCGCCGGCACGGACCGGGTGGGGGGCTTCGTGCATCCCGCTCGGATAGGACGGTCGTTCGATCTCGATGATCGCCTGGCTCACCCGGCTCCAGCTCCGCGAGCCGTCCAGGTCGCCGCGGCCGAAACACTGGTCGGCGCGCGCGGCGGCAACCGACATGGCCTCGCCGGGAAACTGCTTCTTCAATTCGAGCGCGGTGCGCCAGACGTCCGAGAGGTTCATGCGCAAGTTTTTGCCCGCCGCCGCGCATGCCGCTTTGAGCCGGATCAACGCGCCCATCGGGGATTGCCGGTACGGGCTGGCTCTTCCGCCGCAGGCTGGACCGCCACCCGCCTCGCTGTTAGAACCCTTTTGCTGATTTGTGGGGTTGCGCCACATGCTTGATTTCGCGGGATTTTCGCGAATTCGCCGCCCGGCTTCCCGCCGGGGCTGATAACTCCTGCGCGGGAAGGCCGGGCTTAAGCAGCCGCCCTTCGACCCCCGCGAAAGTCCTTGACGACGATGTCCAAGCCAGACGCCACTTCCGACGCCCGCGATTACCGCGCCACCCTGTTTCTCCCCGAGACCACCTTTGCGATGCAGGCGGGCCTGCCGAAAGCCGAGCCTCAATGGCTGGCGCGCTGGGAGGCGATGGACCTGTATGGCCGGATCCGCAAACAGGCGAAGGGCCGCCCGCTCTTCGTGCTGCATGACGGTCCGCCCTACGCGAACGGCGAGATCCATTCCGGCACCGGCCTGAACAAGGTGCTGAAGGACATCGTGGTGCGCAGCCGCGGCTTCCTCGGCTATGACGCGCCCTATATCCCGGGCTGGGACTGCCATGGCCTGCCCATCGAATGGAAGATCGAGGAGAAATACCGCAAGGAGGGCAAGTCGAAGGACGACGTGCCGATCGACGTCCTGCGCAAGGATTGCCGCGCCTTCGCCGAGCATTGGATCGACGTGCAGCGCAAGCAGTTCATCCGGCTCGGCTGCATGGGCGAATGGTACAAGCCCTACACCACGATGGACTACCGCGCCGAAAGCGTGATCGCCGGCGAGCTGCACAAGTTCGTGGCGAACAAGCTGCTCTATCGCGGTTTCCGCCCCGTGATGTGGTCGCCGGTCGAGAAGACCGCCCTCGCCGAGGCCGAGGTCGAATATCACGACAAGACCAGTCCGACGATCTTTGTGAAGTTTCCGGTCGTCTCCGGCGCGCTCAAGGGTGCGAGCATCGTGATCTGGACGACGACCCCATGGACCATCCCCGGCAACCGCGCCATCGCGTATTCGCCGACGATGGACTACGGCCTCTATGAAGTGACCGACGCGGAAGAAAATGCGCTGGCGAAGCCCGGCGAGAAGATCGCGCTCGCCGATGCGCTGGCCGATCAGACCGCGAAGCACGCGAAGATCGTTCTGAACCGCCTCGGCGCCGCCGATCCGAAGGACGCGGTCGCCGCCCATCCCTTCTGCGGCAAGGGCTACGAGTTCGACGTGCCGCTCCTTCCCGGCGATCACGTCACCGCCGACACCGGCACGGGCTTCGTCCATACCGCGCCTGGCCATGGCGAGGAAGATTTCGAGCTGATCCTCTCCGCTTTTCCCGACTACGCACGCACCAATCCCGACGCGTTCAACGTCGTGAAGGAAGACGGCTCCTTCTCCGCCAACGTGCCCCTCTTCGCCGGCAAGTTCATCCTGTCGCGCGACGGCAAGAAGGACGGCGATGCGAACAAATCCGTCATCGCCGCGCTGATCGAGGCCGGTGCGCTTCTGGCCCAGGGCACGCTGCGCCATTCCTATCCGCATAGCTGGCGCTCCAAGGCGCCGGTGATCTTCCGCGCCACGCCGCAATGGTTCGTCGCGATGGACAAGCCGATCACCGACGATCCGGCCGACACGCTGCGCGCCCGCGCCATGAAAGCGATCCACGACACCAAGTGGTTTCCGAAGTCCGGCGAGAACCGCCTCGCCGGCATGGTGAAGGACCGGCCCGACTGGGTGCTGTCGCGCCAGCGCGCCTGGGGCGTGCCGCTCGCGATCTTCGTGGAGAAGAAGACGCAGGCCCTGCTGTTCGACGCGGACGTTAACGCCCGCATCACCGAGGCCTTCCGCGCGGAGGGCGCCGACGCCTGGTACAATTCCCCGCCGTCGCGCTTCCTCGGCGACGGCCGCGATCCGGACGACTACGAGCAGGTGAAGGACATCCTCGACGTCTGGTTCGATTCCGGCTCGACCCATGTCTTCACGGTCGAACAGCCGCTCGAGCCCGAATGGCCGCAGAAGGACCACGCCGATCTCTATCTCGAAGGCTCCGACCAGCATCGCGGCTGGTTCCAGTCCTCGCTGCTCGAAAGCTGCGCCACGCGCGGCCGCGCGCCCTATGACGAGGTGCTGACCGCCGGCTTCGTGCTCGACCGCGAGGGCGACAAGATGTCGAAATCGGTCGGCAACGTCATCCTGCCGCAGGCTATCGCGGAGAAGAACGGCGCCGACATCTTCCGCCTCTGGGTCGCCTCGTCCGACTTCACGCAAGATTTGCGCATGGGCAGCGACGTCATCCAGGCCAATGCCGATTCCTATCGCCGCCTGCGCAACACCATCCGCTTCATGCTCGCGAACCTCTCCGGCTTCGACGAGGCCGAGCGCATCGCCGTCTCGGAAATGCCGGAGCTGGAACGCTACATCCTCGCCAAGCTCGCCGAGATCGACGGCCTGGTGCGCGAGGGCTACACGCATTACGACTTCAACCGCGTCTACAACACGGTCTTCTCGTTCTGCACCAACGAGCTGTCGGCCTTCTATTTCGACATCCGCAAGGACGCGCTCTATTGCGACGCGAAGTCCTTCGCCCGCCGCCGCGCCGCGCGCACGGTGACCGACGAGACCTTCCGCCGCGTCGTCACCTGGCTGGCGCCGCTGCTCTGCTTCACGATGGAAGAGGCCTGGCTGCACCGCTTTCCCGGCGAGGGCGAAAGCGTCCACCTGCAGGTCTTCCCGGCCACGCCGGCCGGCTGGGCGAACGACGCGCTGATCGACAAGTGGAACCGCATCCGTGCGCTGCGCCGCGTCGTCACCGGCGCGCTGGAGCTCAAGCGCCGCGACAAGGTCATCGGCGCCAGCCTTGAAGCGCGCCCGGTGCTCTATGTGACGGACGCAAAGGATGCCGCGCTGTTCGACGATCTGGACCTCGGCGAGATCGCCATCACCTCGCGTGCCAAGGTATCGACGCAGGCGCCGCCGGACGATTGCGTCCGCCTGGCGGACGTGCCGGGTGCCGCCGCCGAATTCCACCACGCCGAAGGCGACAAATGCGCCCGCTGCTGGATGATCCTGCCCGAGGTCGGCACCCATCCGGACCACCCCGACCTCTGCAACCGCTGCAGCGAGGCCGTCGATGCGCTCGCCTGACGTTCCTCTCTCGCGCGGCGGAGGAGGGGGCGCCCGGTGCCCAATTCCGCGAGGCGTCCGCTCATGAAGTTCGAAATGTCGCCGCGCGATTGGGGCCTGGCGGCTGCGGCCGGGGCGCTTGCGCTCGACCAGGCCAGCAAGCTGACCCTGCTCTACGGCTACCACTTCAAGGCGTTGGGCGAGGCGGCCGCGCCCGGCATCTACACGGTGACGGTATTGCCGTTTTTTAACATTGTGATGACCTGGAACCCCGGCGTCAGCTACGGCCTGTTTCCCGCCCACAGCCGGCTGGGCTCCGGCGCCCTGGTGTTGCTGTCGCTGGTGGCGGTCGTCGGCCTGGGCTGGTGGCTCTGGAACGCGACAAGGCGGGCTTTGGCCGTCGGCCTCGGTTTGGTTATCGGCGGGGCGATCGGCAACAATCTGATCGATCGGCTGATCTACGGAAAAGTTGCCGATTTTTTTCACTTCCACGCCTTCGGCTATGGCTGGTATGTCTTCAACGTGGCCGACGCCGCCATCACCTTCGGGGTGATCGCGCTGTTGTACGACGCGCTGCTGCGGCCGGAAGCGCATCCGGGCCGCGAGCCAGCCAAACGGAACTGATCAGTTCGGGAGTTCAATCACGATGCGTTCGCGTCCACTCTTCGTCCTTGCGCTGCTGGTCGGCGCTTCGGTCTTGGCGTCCGGCTGCACGGCGATCCGCCAGGCCGCCGGCACCGCCAAGGACACGCCCGACGAATTCGCGGTCGTCACCAAGGCGCCGCTGGTCATTCCGCCGGACTTCAATCTTCATCCGCCGGTGCCGGGTGCCGAGCCGGCCAACCAGGTCGAACCGACCCAGGCAGCCGAGAACGCGCTGTTCGCCGCAGACACCGCGACCGTGGCCTCGACCCTGCCGGGCACGATGAGTCCGGGGGAACGCTATTTCCTGGCCGCCGCGGCGGTTCAGAATTCCGATCCGGCGATCCGCCTGCATCTCATCGGCGACGTCAAGAACATGCGTGCCGCCGACGACAGCTTCACCAACGATCTGCTGTTCTGGAAGGGTCCGACCGTCGTGCCGGCGGCGCCGGTCGATGCCGATGCCGAGGCGCGCCGCA